>CADEFY010000433.1 GCA_902826705.1 uncultured bacterium | reverse complement strand
TCCCAGCGGTCGCGCTCGAGCGCCCAGGGATCCGCCTCCCCCATCGTGTCGCCGTTGGCCACGAGCACCACGTCGTCGACATGCGGGGCGGCGAGCTTGAGCGCGCCGCCGGTGCCGAGCGGTTCGGGCTCGACCGACCACTGCACCTGCATCCCGAGCGCGCGACCATCGCCGACGACTTCCTGGAGACGATCCGCGCCGTAGCCTGCGAGTACGACTGCGCGCCGCACTCCGCGATCGCGCAGGGACAGGAGCTGTCGGACCAGGAACGGCTGACCGCCGAGCGGGGCGAGCGGCTTGGGGAGGTCGCCGAAGCGCGGCCGGAGGCGAGTGCCCAGCCCGCCGGCGAGCACGAACGCCCTCATGCCTCGGAGCCGAAGTTGAATCGCCGGCGCACGGGATAGTCCGCGCGCGCCGAGAGGTGCGCGATCATCTCGCCGAGCAGCCCCATGAGCACGAACTGGAAACTGAGCAGGACGCACGCCGCGCCGAACAGCATCAACGGCCGCACGCGCACGGGGTCGCCCTGGAGCCATTGCGCCACGAACCATGCGGCGAGTCCGGAGCCGACCAGGAAGAAGACGAGTCCGATCCGACCGAACACGTGCAGCGGCTTGAGCGCCGAGGTGGTGATGAACGCGGCGGTCAGCAGGTCGAGGAAGCCGTTGATGAAGCGTGCGGCGCCGAACTTGGACTTGCCGAACCGGCGCGCGCGGTGGTTCACGCCGAGTTCGCCCACGCGGAACCCCTGCCAGTGCGCGAGCGCCGGCAGGAAGCGGTGGAGCTCGCCGTAGACCTCGAGCGCGTCCACGACCTCTCGCCGATAGAGTTTGAAGCCACAGTTGAAGTCGTGCAGCCGCACACCGGACACGCGCGAGGTCACCCAGTTGAAGAGCTTGGAGGGAAGCGTCTTCGTGATCGGATCGAGGCGCTTGACCTTCCAGCCCGAGACCAGGTCGAGCCGGTCGGCGAGCGCTTCGAACAGGCGCGGCAGTTCCCGCGGATCGTCCTGCAGGTCGGCGTCCATGGTGCAGACGAACTCGCCGCGCACCGCCTTGAACCCGGTCGCCAGCGCTGCGGACTTGCCGTAGTTGCGGTGCAGCAGCAGTCCGCGCGCGCGCGGATCCGTGCCGCAGCTCGTCTCGATGACGCGGTCCGTGCCATCGCGCGAACCGTCATCGACGTAGAGGACCTCCCATGGCATCCCGAGCGACTCGAGTGCAGCGGTGAGTTCGCGGTGCAGCTCCGGCAGGCTCTCGGCCTCGTTGAAGGCCGGGATCACCACCGAGAGCCGTGGAGCCGGGTTCACGCCCCGCTCCCGTAGAGCGTGCGGGACCACTCCGCCTCTGCGGCGAGCCCCTGCTCGATGCCCACCTGGGTGGTGTAGCCGAGTTCGGCCTGCAGCCGCGCCGCATCTGCCCGCGTTCGCAGCGGATCGCCCGGCGGCAGCGGCTCGAACCGCAGGCGCGCCCTGGCCCCCAGCGCACGCTCGAGGATGGCGATCGCCTCGAGCACCTCGACCTGCGATCCGCCGCCGATGTTGTAGACGCCCTGCGGCGCACTCTGCCGCCACGCTCGCAGATTGGCCTCGATCGCGTCGGCGATGAACGTGAAGTCCCGCGACTGCCGGCCATCGCCGTACACGACGATCTCCTCGCCGCGCAGGAGCGAGCGACAGAAGCGATGGAACGCCATGTCCGGGCGCTGACGCGGACCGTAGACCGTGAAGTAGCGGAGCGCTGCGACGGGCAGTCCGAAGTTGCGGCCGTAGAGCAGCACGAGGTGTTCGCCTGCGAGCTTGGTGACGCCATAGGGCGAGAACGGCCGCGGCAGCAGGGTCTCGTCGGTCGGGTATCGCTCGGCGTCGCCGTAGACCGAGGACGAGCTCGCGTAGACGAACCGCTGGAGCGGCGTGCCGCGGTAGCGCTCGAGCAGGCGCTGCGTGGCGAGCACATTGTGATGCACGTAGCTCGAGAACTCACGTCCCCATGAAGCACGCACCCCCGCCTGCGCCGCCTGATGGAACACGACGTCCACTTCGGGCAGTGCGCTGAGGTCGGCGGCACCCAGGTCCAGTTCGAGCAACCGGTAGCCGGGCCGCTGCGTGGCGTCGGCGATGTTGCGACGCTTGAGCGCCACGTCGTAGTAGTCGGTGAAACAG
>CADEFY010000432.1 GCA_902826705.1 uncultured bacterium | reverse complement strand
GTCTACTGGGGCTCGCTGCGGTTGCGCGTGCCGGTCGAACCGCTCGTGCTCGCCCTCGCCGGCATCGGCGCCGCCGAGCTGCTGCGCCGCCGGCGCGTGCGCGGCAGCGGACTGCGCGTGGTGGAGCGCGCGAGCCCGGAGTGAGGCGAGCGGATCAGTCGCGCCGCGCCAGCCGCCACACGAGCGCCCGACTCAGCCATGTGAGCGGGATCAGCAGGAGCCCATAGGGCAGCGTGCCGAGCGTGACGAACGACACGATCAGCCGCAGGTGGTCGGCCAGGTCGAAGTCCGTCCAGCGGCCGACGCGCAGCACGCGCTCGGCACGCGCCACGACCACGAACGCGATCCAGTGGGTGAACATGGCCAGGTAGTACGTCGCGACCACGTCGGTCACGCGCTCGGTGCCGCCGGTGCGCGTGCGGGTGCGCAGCGTGTGCGCACCCGCCACGAGCCCGGCGACGACCCCCGCCGCGAGCCACGGCAGCGCGAGCGCCTCGCGCGGCGTACCGCCCATGAGGCGCACGACGAGCTGCACCCACGCGACGCCGAGTGCACCCGCCGCGCCCAGGGCCAGCGCCGTCCTCATGCGATCACCGCTGCGCCGCACGCACGGGCCGGCCCTCCCACGCCTGCAGCGCGCGCGTCATGACCGCCTCGGCCGGCTTGCCCTTGGGCGTGAAGGAGCCATCCCGCTCGCCCCCAGTCGCACGGGCCGTGAACCATTTCCACCAGAACACGCCGGCGAGCCAGAGCTCACGGTCGATTCCCTCGACCAGTGCCTCGTAGCAGGCCCGCTGGGTCTCGAGGTCGATGTCCCCCTGGCCCTCGACCCACGGCTGCACCGCCGCGCTGGCGGTGGGCGCGAAACCGACCTCGGACAACAGCACCGGCCGCCCGGTTCGCACGCTGATCGGCTTCAGCGACTGCAGCGCGCGGCGCACCCCAGACTGCAGCGTCCGCAGTTCTCGTGTGGGGGTGCTGGCGAGTGGCGAGTACAGACTCACGCTGATCACATCCAGCGCATCCCAGAACACGACGTGCGCCGCCTCGTCCCAGTTGGCGCCATAGGTGAGCGTGCCGCGGTACACTCGGCGCACATCGGCGATGAGTGCGCGCCAACGCGCCGGGTGCAGCCGGGTGCTCGAGGCCAGTTCATGCCCGACGAAGAGACCGTCGATGCGTTCGCGGTCCGCGAGGATCGCCCAGTGGCGCAGGAACTCACGGTAGTCCTCGAAGAACTGATCCCAGCCTTGTGGCGAGAAGGCCAACTCACCCACCCAGCCGCGCGTCCAGAGGTGTGGCTTGAGCCACACGCGCATGCCCAGGCCATGCGCGTGCGCGGCGGCCACGATGATCGACTCATCGGTCTCCTCGTCGGGCCCAGCGTCAGCGCTCGAGACCAGTTGGGGATCGTCGGCTGCGCGCAGGTAGCCGAATGGCGTCAGGCTCACCCACGTGGCGCCCCGCGCGCGCAGACCTGCCAGTTCATCGGCCGCCTGTCGCGACAGGTAGCCCCGGTCCATACGCACACTGTGCGCCAGACAGACGCCCCTCTGGAACCCATCGGCCGGTCTCCAGCCCCGGGGTGCACGGGCCGCGAGCGCCGCGGCGCCGCGGCGCGTGAGTGTGTCGGCGAGCGCCTGATACCTGCGCGCGACATCGGCCGCGGACACTCCCGCCAGCGCGCAGAGGCTGTCGATCGTTCCAGGCGGTTGGGCACGAACCAGCGCGAGCAGCGCCGCTAGGCGGCGCGACGCGGGCGCCGACTCCCACACCGCGCGAGTCAGCAGCGCACGGGCCGGCTCGAAGCGCAGCGGAGATCGCCAGCGCACGTCTCGCGATGCGGCATCCCGTGCTGTCGGCAGCAGCCCAGCACGGTTCAGGCGAGCGATCGCGAGCGCGGCGCTCTCCCCATCAAACCGATCCGCGAGCCAGGCGGCTGCAGGCCACGCGAACCGGGACTCGCCCGCGCCCAGGCGCGCGAGCCGCGCCGCGGCGACGGAGGTGAGGTCATGCGTGTTCCCGCCCGCGGCCGGAGCCGAGTGCGCACCCTCCGCGTCGGCGTGCTCGGGGCGAGTATCGCGGGTGATGCTTCCCTTCTCCTCCAGTGACCGATACTGCGTGAGGCGGATCGCCGGCGAACCCGATGCTGCGGCCAAGCCG
>CADEFY010000431.1 GCA_902826705.1 uncultured bacterium | reverse complement strand
TTGATCGTGACGAGGTCGCGCTCGAGCAGTGTGGCGAGCGTGCCCGAACAGTCGACGCCGCGGATCGCCTCCATCTCGCTCTTGGTGACAGGCTGCTTGTACGCCGCGATCGCCAGCGTCTCGAGCGCTGCCCGCGACAGCCTCGCCTTGCGCTTGCCGCGCAGCATGCGCGTGACGACATCGTTCTGCTCCGGCGCGGTCATGAACAGCCAGCCGCCGGCCATCTCGCGCAGCTGCACGCCCGCTTCACGAGCGACGTACTCCTCACCCAGCAGGCGCAGCGACTCGCTCACCTCCTCCACCGACGCCTCGAGCGCATCGGCGAGCAGGGCCAGGCTGAGCGGTTGGTCGGAGGCGAACAGCAGCGCCTCAACGCTCGATCGCAGTCTCGATGCGGACATCGGGCTCCCTCTCTTCCGGTGACTTCGGCAGGATCACGATGTCGGCGAACGCCTCGTCCTGCTCGACGGCGACGTGGCCGAGCTTGACCAGCTCGAGCAGCGCCATGAATGACACGACGATCTCCATGCGCGCGCGCGCACGGAGCATGAGGGTGGAGAAGAGCAGCCGGCCCTCCTCGGCCACGGTGCGCGCGATCAGCGACATCTTGTCCTCGATGTCGTAGTCCTCGGTCTGCACCGTGTACACAGGCTGGTCGGTGGGCCGGCGCGCGAGCACGCGGTCGAGCGCGGCGAGGAGGTCGAAGAGCGACACCTTCGCCAAGGGCAACGGCCCCGCGTCGTCCTCGGTGGGCACCATGCCGCGTGCGTAGAGCAGGCGGCGGAAGCCCTCCTTCTCCTTGAGCTGCTCCGAGGCCTCCTTGAACTGACGGTACTCGAGCAGGCGCTGCACGAGTTCCTCGCGCGGGTCGCCCTCATCCTCCTCGTCACCGCTGGCGGGCAGCGGCAGCAGCATCTTGGCCTTGATGCGCATGAGCGTGGCGGCCATGACGAGGAAGTCGCCGGACACCTCGAGATCGAGCTGGCGCATGAGCTCGAGGTACGCGAGGTACTGACGTGTGATGTGCGCGATGGGGATGTCGAAGATGTCGATCTCGTCGCGCTTGATCAGGTGCAGCAGCAGGTCGAGCGGGCCCGCGAAACGCTCGAGTCGCACCGTCACGGGGCTGCGTGCCGGGCGCACCACCGACTGGCCGTCGCGCTCGCGTGCCGCCGGGCTCTCCACCGTGAGGTCCGCGAGGCTCGGCGCCGGGTCGCCCGCCGCCGGCACATCCTGCGACTCGAGCGTGGCGAGTTCGTCGCTGGGCTCGTGTGTCTCGCGCTCGTCCGTCATGAGGGCTCCACGATGGACTTGACGCCCATCGCGCTCCGCACCAGGTCCATGGTCTCGCGCGCCACCTCACGCGCCCGCAGCGTGCCGTCGCGGAGCACGTCGCGCACCGCGTCCGGGTCCTTCTCCCAGCGTTCGCGCCGCTCGCGGATCGGCGCGAGCGTCGCGTTCATCACTTCGGCGAGGCGTTTCTTGTCCGCCACGCAGCCGAGCCGGCCCGCGCGGCACTCCACGGCGATCGCGTCGGCCTCGCCCGAGTTGAACTTGCGGTGATACTCCCACACCACGCAGCCGCCGTGGCCGTCGGAATCGTCGGCCTCGGGCCGCCCGGGATCGTCGCGCCGCAGCTTCTTGGGATCGGTGTAGGCCTGCTTCACCTTCTGTTCCAGGTCCGCAGCGCTCTCGGCGAGCAGGATCGTGTTGCCCACCGACTTGCTCATGCGGTTGCCATCCACGCCGCGCAGTCGCGCGAAGTCCGTGAGCTGCACCTCGGGCTCGACGAACACCGGCGCGCGGTCCTGACAGTAGAGGTGGTTGAAGCGCCGGCCGATCTCGCGCGTGAGTTCGATGTGCGGTACCTGATCCTCGCCCACCGGCACGTGGGTCGGGCGGTAGAGCAGGATGTCGGCCGCCTGCAGCACGGCGTAGCCCAGATGCCCGTACGAGATCGTCTGTTCGTCGAGGTGCAGGTCGCGGATCTGCTCCTTGAGCGTCGGCATGCGCTCGAGTCGGCCCTTGGTGACGAGCATCGAGAAGAGCAGATGCAGCTCGGCGTGCTCCTTGACCGCCGACTGCACGAAGATCACCGAGCGCGCCGGATCGAGCCCTGCCGCGAGCCAGTCGAGCACCATGTCCCACGTGTGCTCCTGCAGGCGCGAGGTGTCCTCGTG
>CADEFY010000430.1 GCA_902826705.1 uncultured bacterium | reverse complement strand
TGGTCCCGCCACGCTGCCGCGGCGGTCGTACCTAGAACACGCCGACGTGGTGCAGGGCGAGATGGACCTCGACGCAGGGCTGGGGCGCAGGGTGGCTGAGCCTGGCCGGCTCGCGCTGTCACGCCGCGTTCGCCGCGCGATGGCCCGGCGCCACTACTCGGCTGGCGAGTGCATGGTCGAGGCCGCGCTCGCCTATGGGTTCCTCGTGCAGAGGCTCGACCGCGTGTACCTCGACTGCTTCCCGGCCCTCGGCCCGCTCTATGCGCAGTACGGCTTCCGCGTCGTCCCCGGGGCCGAGGCGGTGTTCCAGGCCAGCCTGCGAACCGAAGTGTTGGCGATGAGCGCGACGCTGGACTTGGTGCCGGCGCCGGTTCGACAGCGCATCGACTGCCTAGCGGGAGAGCACGACCGCATGAGTCACATGACGGTGGCGGCCGTGGTCACAAAGGCGACTCGGCGCGACAACGGCAACGAACAGAAGGCTGATGCAACGGGATGTACGGCGCTGCACAACCCCTGAGGCCGCCATGAACGACCATCCGACTACCGATGCTCTTGCCCCCCCGGCGACGCCGGTGCCGTCTGAAGCGGACATTCGCGACCCAATGCTCGTCATGGCGCGCGCCTCTGCCCAGCGCACGCGTCGAACGCTCATGCTTGTCCAAGTCTTCTCCCTGATGGTGGCAGCATTGGTGTTCAATTCGATGGCCGGGAACTGGACGGATGCACGCCTCACGCTGCTCCGCACCGCAGACAGGGTGCTCCAGGCGGGTGTGGATTCATCTGCAGCGCAGAGGATCTCCAACACCTACGACGCTCTCGGTGCAGACACGCTGTTCGAGACCACCCATCTGGATTCCCTCGGGCAGGTCAAGCGCGCCGAGAGGCGTAGAGCTTGGGGCACCGCCGTGCGCGCCTACCTGCCCCACGACCCTTGGTCCGCCATGGATTCTTCTCGAGTCGCAGCAGCAATCGGCGTGATCAGAACGCGCTCCTGGGACACTATCGACGTCGCCAAGGAGATCGCTCTGCTGACCGAACGGCGAGTCGGCTCGCTGCTTACAATCGGCGTGCCCCTCACCGGTGTCCAGATCGACGTGAACGGCTTGGGCATCTTTGCGGGACTCGGCCTCTCGATCCTGTACCTTTGGCTGGCGCTGGGCTACCGGCGCGAGCGGGCGAACGTGCAGCTTCTCGAGGAGAAGCAGCGGTGGGACGTCCTCGAGTGGATCCGCATGGAGTCGCTCTTTGCGCCGGCGGCTCGGCTTCAGCCGTGGCAATTTCTCAGATTCTTTCGGCACGCACTCATGACCATTCGCATCCCAGAAGCCGTCATCATGCCAGCTGAAGCCGTCGCCCGGTTCCTGGATCGCGTGTTCGCTTGGCTCGAACGCCAGACTGCTTACGTCGCCATCGCCGCGCCACTCGCAGTCGTCGGGTGGCAGCTGTTCGTAGACTCGTGCACGCGGCCCTCGGGCAACGCGAGCAGCCCCATGCTCACCTCGATCTCGTTCAACCTCACGATCGCCGCGTTCGTGCTCGACGTCCTACTCGCGCTCTGGTGCTGTCTGGAGTTCAACGAGCTCCGCAACAAGTTCCAAGGCGATTCATTGGGCTGAGTCTCTGAACGCTGCTGAGTTGGTCGCTGTCGTGACGCGCGCTAGCATGCTGGAATGCTTACAGAAGGCATCTGGCGCATCCGCCTGGTTGCGACTCTTGTGCTCGCAATCAGCGCGAGCTTGGCGACTTCGGCTTGGGTTAGCGCTACCCTCGCATCTGTCGGCTCGGTCCCCGAGCTCCTCCACGCTTCAGAGGCGGAGTCGTTGGCCGCCGCAACAACTGGTATCGAAAAGGTCGAGCGCCTGGCCCAAGCCATCCGCCACTACCAAGCCGCCGGTGAGAGACGCCGACCAGCCGTCCTGTTCGGCACGATCGCCGTGGCCTACAACTTGATCGGAACGCCCAGCGCATGGGCCAGTGCAGACTCTGCAGCCCGGCTGGCGCTCGCGGCGCGACTCGCGCTTCGCGACTCCCTGTTGATCGGGAATGCGTACTCCACGATCGGCAACATCGCGGCACGACGAGGCGACCTCACAGGCGCCGAGACCGCCTATCGAGAGGCGGCACGAATCCGCTTGCTGAGTGGGCAGGGCCCGGACGCCTATCGCGCACTGGGAGAACT
>CADEFY010000429.1 GCA_902826705.1 uncultured bacterium | reverse complement strand
AGCCGATCGAGGCGGTGACCCGTCGCGGTCTGCGTGCCGTGGTCGTCACCGACCGCGTCGACTCGCCCGTCGCGCTCGCCACACCCGCAGGAGATCCGCGCCTCTTCGTCGTGGAACAGGCGGGGCGCATCCGCATCGTGCGCGACGGCCAGGTGGCGCGTCGCCCGTTCCTCGACCTCTCGTCAGTCGTCTCCTACGGCGGGGAGCGTGGACTGCTCGGGCTGGCCTTCCATCCACGCTACGCGCAGAACGGCGTGTTCGTGGTCAACTACACCGACCGAGACGGCGACACGCGCATCGTGCGCTATCGCGTGAGCCGCGACCGCGACTCCGCCGACGTGACCAGCGCCCGCGAGCTGATGCGCATCCAGCAACCGTACGCCAATCACAACGGCGGAACGGTGGCGTTCGGCCCGGACACCATGCTCTGGATCGGCATGGGCGATGGTGGCTCGGGCGGCGACCCGCGCGGCTTCGCGCAGAACATGCGCTCGCACCTGGGCAAGATGCTGCGCATCGACATCGACCGCGGCACGCCCTACGCGATCCCGCGCGACAACCCCTACCGCGACGGCCGTGCCGGCCTGCCCGAGATCTGGGCGCGTGGGCTGCGCAATCCCTGGAAGTTCGCGTTCGATGCTCGTGACGGCACGCTCTGGATCGCCGACGTGGGCCAGAACCGCTGGGAGGAGATCGACGCGGTCAGCTCGCGCCGCGCGGGTCTGGACTTCGGCTGGAATCTGCGCGAGGGCACGCACGGCCATGGCCTGCCGCGCCCCAAGCCGCCCGGCGCGATCGACCCCGTGCATGAGTACTCGCACGCCGACGGCTGTTCGGTCACCGGCGGCCTCGTCTATCGCGGCAGCGCGCTACCGGCGCTGCGCGGGCACTACCTGTTCTCCGACTACTGCTCCGGCTGGCTCGAGTCGCTGCGCCTCGAGCGCGGCCGCGTGGTCGAACGCGTGCGATGGGACGTGACCGGACTCGGCCAGGTGAGTGGCTTCGGCGAGGACGCCGCCGGCGAGGTGCACGTGCTCGACCATACGGGTCGGATCCTGCGGCTCGAAGCGGCGCGCTGAGCGGTCAGCGCACCACGACGGCGGCCATCTCGCCGGGCTCCGGGACGGGATCCGCAGCGGCGCCGAGGACCCGCAGCACCACCAGCGTGCGGTCGTCCTGCGCTTCCACGGCGCCGAGGTGCGTCTCGACGGCCTCGAGTACGCGAGTGGCGATGCTCCTCGCATCGAGCGTGGTGGGCATGGCGGCCAGCAGGTGGGACAGCCGCTCCTCGCCGTAGAGCTCGCCGCTGCCGTCGTCGGCCTCGCTGATGCCGTCGGTGTAGAGCACCAGCCGGTCGCCGCATTCAAGCTGCAGCACGCCCTCCTCGTGGGTCACATCCTCCATCACGCCCAGCAGCAATCCACCGGTCTCGAGCTGTTCCTGCAGCCCGGACCGCCGCACCATGACGGGGTAGTTGTGCCCGGCGTTGGAGTAGCGCAGGCGGCGTCCACTCGCGTCGATGTGCGCCAGGAACATGGTGGCGAACTGATGCACGGCGGTGCTGCGGTAGATGAGCGAGTTCAGTCCACGCAGCACTGCGGCCACGGAGCGCTCGCTGCGCGCCAGGGTGCGCAGCCCCGCCTGCAGCATGGACGACATGAGCGCGGCCGGAACGCCCTTGCCCGCCACGTCGGCGATCGCCACGAAGAACGAGCCGTCCTCGCACACCACGACGTCGTAGTAGTCGCCGCCCACATGCCGCGACGGCAGGTTGACCGCGTGCACTTCGCAGCGCGGCAGCGGCGGGAACTCGGCCTTGAGGAACGTCTGCTGGATCTTCTGCGCCAGGGACAGCTCCTCCTCGAGTCGCGCCACGCGCAGCCGGTCGCGCAGCAGCAATGCGTTCTGCAGCGACACGCTCATCTGCGAACCGAGCGCGTTGAGCAGCGTCACATCCTCGGAGGTGTACTGCGTGCCGGTGAGCTTCTCGCCCAGCAGCACCACGCCGAGATTCTCTCCGCGCCAACGCAGCGGCACCATGAGCTCGACGCCGAGGTCGGACACCAGCAGTTCCCGGTCGCGGCGGCGCAGCCCGTCGACCGGGTCCGTCATGCGGAAACTCGACTCCTGCGTGGACAGGCGCGGCAGCAGACGGGCGACGCCCTCGATCTGCGCATCGGTCAGCGGCGGACCTG
>CADEFY010000428.1 GCA_902826705.1 uncultured bacterium | reverse complement strand
CCGGCCCTGCTCGCGCTCGACGCGTGCGAAGAGCGCCGCGACCTGATCGTCGCGCGCGTGGTCGACGCCCGCGGCGACTCCCCTGCCGCCGCGCCGATCCACTTCCGCAGCCGTCTCGCCGACGCTCCCGGGCAATGCGTGCGAGCCGGGCTCGCTCGTGCGGCCGGTGACGTAGACCGTCGCTCCCTCGGCTCCCAGCGCGAGCGCGATCCCCTTGCCGATCCCGCGGCTCGCGCCCGTGACCACGGCAACCCTGCCCGCGAGCGTCCCCACGAATCAAATGCCCAGCACGAGGCCGGCGAGGTCGCCCTTCGCGCGCCACTCGCGCAGCAGCGCGTCAAAGGCGTCGAAGCCCGGGCCGTACGGCTCGCCGAGATGCGAGCGGATGCCCTCGCCGCCTCCCCCGCCCTCGTTGTTGTAGTAGCCGGGCGTGCAGGCCTCGGCATAGCCGCCGTCGGGCAGCGCGGACTCGCGGATGGTCCTGCACCACGCGTCCTGTGCCTGCAGGCTCGGCTCGAGCGCGGTCGCACCTCGCGCGCGCGCCTGCGAGATCAGGTAGGCGATGTGCTCGGCCTGCTGCTCGTAGATCGCGGTGGTGTTGGCACTGACGCCGCCCTGCGTGAAGCCTGTGAAGAACTGGTTCGGGAAGCCGTGGGTGGTCATGCCGTGCAGCGTCTTGAAGCCGTCGCGCCAGTGATCGTAGAGCGAGACGCCGTCGCGCCCCTCGATCGTCTCGATGCCGTAGCGGCGCCGCAGCTCGGTCGAGATCTCGAAGCCGCTGGCGTAGACGATGCAATCGACCGCGTACTCGACCCCGTTGGCCACCACACCTGCGGGTGTGATCCGCTCGATGCCCTTGGCGTCCGAGACGTCGACCAGCGTGACGTTGGGCCGGTTGAAGGTCTCGAGATACTCGTCGTTGGAGAGCGGCCGCTTGCACAGGAAGCGGAACCAGGGCTTGAGCGCCTCGGCCGTGCGCGGGTCCCGGACGATCGCGTCGACGCGGCGGCGCAGCCGCTCCATCACGCGGTAGTCCTCTTCCTCGAGCAGCGCGCCGAGCTGCTCCGGCGCCAGCGACGGATTGCCCTGTGCCTCGAGCTTCGCCGCCACGTTGCGGGTGATCTCGGTCCAGAAGTCGCAGACCAGGTCCTGGCGACCGGGCACGACGCCGGCGAAGCCGAGCGGGCTCCAGCCGTGGAAGTTCGCCTGGCGCTCCTTCTGCCAGCCCGGTCGCAGTGAGCGCGCCCACGCCGGATCCGTCGCCGCATTGCCGCGCGCATCGACCGACGAGGGCGTGCGCTGGAACACGTAGAGCTGGCGCGCGTAGCGCCCCAGGAACGGGATCACCTGGATCGCAGAGGCACCCGTACCGACGACCGCCACGCGCTGGTCCGCGAGTCCGTGCAGGCCACCGCTCGCGTCTCCACCGGTGTACGCGTAGTCCCAGCGCGCGGTGTGGAAGCTCCTGCCCCGAAAGGTCGAGAGCCCGGGCACGCCCGGCAGCTTGGGCCGGTTGGCAAAGCCGCCCGCCATCACCACGAAGCGCGCGCGCAGCTCGTCGCCGCGGTTCGTGGCGATGCGCCAGCGCCGCAGGCCGTCGTCCCAGCGCAGCGCGCGCACGAGCGTGCCGAACAGCGCCGACGCATACAGATCGAAGTGCCGCCCGATGCGCCGGCAGTGCGCGAAGATCTCGGCGCCGTCGGCGAACTTCTTCGAGGGCAGGACGCCCAGCTCCTCGAGCAGCGGGATGTAGCAGTACGCGTCGTTGTCGCACTGGATCCCCGGATAGCGGTTCCAGTACCAGGTGCCGCCGAAGTCGCCGCCGAGCTCGAGCACCCTCAGGCTCGACACGCCGGCCTGGCGGATGCGCGCCGCACTGATCAGCCCGGCGAAGCCGCCGCCGAGCACGGCCACCTCGAGGTCCTCCGAGAGCGGGGCGCGCGCGGCGGGTGGCGAGTGCGGATCGCTCTCGTAGAAGCCCGCGAGCTCGCCCTCGGCAGCGGCGTACTGCCTCGAGCCATCCGAGCGCAAGCGCCGGTCGCGCTCCTGCCGGTAGCGCTCGCGCAGCGCGGGAAGGTCGATGTCGTCGGGCGTCCGAGTCGGCTCGCAGCTCACGGCAGGCACGACGCGTGCAGCGGTGCCTCCGTCTTCTGGATGACGGGCAGCACCTCCTTCGCGAACAGCCGCGTGCTGCGCTC
>CADEFY010000427.1 GCA_902826705.1 uncultured bacterium | reverse complement strand
GCGGCGCGCGGCGCCGATCCGCACGCGGCTCACGTCGGGAACCGGATCACCATCGTGGTGCCCTGGCCGGGCGCGCTGTGGCGGATGCCGATCCGCCCCGCGTGGTACTCCTCGACCACGCGGCGCGACAGCGCCAGACCCAGTCCCCAGCCGCGCCGCTTGGTCGTGTAGCCCGGCTCGAACGCCCGCCGCTGCTCCTGCGGCGTCATGCCGCGGCCGTTGTCGGTCACCAGGATCTCGACCTCCTCGGTCTCGGCGCGCCGCTCGACCACCACCTCGATCACGCCGGCCTCCTTGTCCATGGCCGTGACGGCGTTGCTGATCAGGTTCTCGACCGCCCACTCGAGCAACTCGCGGTTGAGATTGATCGGCGGCACCTCGCCGTAGCGCTCTCGCAGTTCGACGCGCTGCCGCTGTGGCATGCGCTTGCGCACGTACTCCACCGCCTCGCGCACCACGAGCGAGACATCCTGCAGCTGCAGTTGCGGCGCCGAGCCGATGTGGCTGAACCGCTGCGCCACCTTGGAGAGGCGCTCGACGTCGCGATCCATCTCCTCGAGCGTCTCGCTCAGCTCGCCGCGCGAGAGCCGCACGTCCTGCCCTTCGGGCGCGGTCTCGACGTGGCCGCGCAGCAGTTCGATCCACCCCAGGAGACTCGAGAGGGGCGTGCCGAGCTGGTGCGCGGTCTCCTTGGCCATGCCGACCCATATCGTGCGGCGTTCAGCGGCTCGGATCGACGCGAGCCCCGAGAGCCCGAGCAGCAGCAGCAGGCCGGTGCCACCGATGGCGAGATAGGGCATCCAGCGGAGCTGCGTGAGCACGTCGGGCTCGCCGAAGTGGACGAGCCCCAGCTGCAGGGAGTCCGGCCGCGTCTGCCACATGGTGATGGGCGCGTTCTGGCGGTCGAGCTCGAGGATGCGCCGCCGCACGGCGGCCACGCGCTCGGCGATCACCGGCGAGATCGGGAGGCCGGCCGCGAGACTGTCGATCGACTCCGGCGGCACGTCGGAGGTCGGCACGCCCACGTTCTGCCACGCGCGCGGCGTGCCGGTGGTGTCCGAGAGCACGATCGGGAACTTGATGTTGCGCAGCACGTCGGCGAGCAGCATGCGCAGGTCGGGATCGAGCGTGGCCGGGATCGACGCCTCGGCGCAGAAGCGCGCGAGCACCTTGGAAGTGGTGGACACCTCCTCGGAGAGCCGCCGCACCATCTGGTGCGTGAACAGGAACACCCCGGCCACGAGCAGGCTGCCGCCCAGGAAGAGACTGGCCTTCAGCAGGGGCTTGAGGTTCGTGGTCCGAGGGGACGGGGGGTCGACGGTCGGGCTCATGGGCACGCGGAGGATAGCCGGTGGCGGGCCATGGCCCCAGTGTGCGGGCAGGCGCCGGGATTCCGACATGCCGATCGGAATCTCCTCTGGGGATCTGCGATGCCGACGGCTACGCTCAGATCTCGCACCCCAAGGAGGACGCTCCCCATGAAGCTCCCGCGCGCGCTGTTCCCGGTCGGCCTCGGCCTTTGCCTGGCGCTGGTCCGGCCTGTGAGTGCCGCGACGGACGCGATCCGCATCGATGAGATCGGTTTCGCGTGCCTGTCGGGCAACACCGCGTTCGTGGAGTTGGTGGCCAGCGCCTCGGGTCAGTCGTTCGATGCCGGGCTCTACCTCGGTGTGACCAACTCCGTCGGAGACTCGACCGCGTTCGACCTGGACTTCGGCACGGCCGCGGGAAGTGCGTGGGCGCCATCCCGAACGTGGCTGGTCGCCGGCAGCCAGTTCGCGGCGAACACCGGGATCACGAGGGACGGGCCATTCGGTCAACTCGACATGTTCGGCGGGACGCTGACGCTCTTCACGCTCGACGCCAAGTCCGAGCCTGTCGTGATCGATCGATTCGTGTGGGGTAGTGGGCCTGGCCTGGCACGCGCGCCCTTCCGCGGGCAGAGCCTTCAGCGCGTGCTCGGCGGCTTCACCGTGCAGTCACGCCCCACGCCCACGCCATCGACCGGGATCGTGCCGGACAGCCTGCGCTGCGACGCCTACACACCGCACACAGCATGGCGCATCGAAGAGCTCATGGCCGGCTGTGCGAACGGCTCGAAGGGCGTGCGGTTCGTGGAGTTCGTGAGCACGTCGAGCGGCGTGTTCGACCGCAATCTACTGATGGTGCTGCGCGACGCTGCTGGCACCGTGCTATCCCAGC
>CADEFY010000426.1 GCA_902826705.1 uncultured bacterium | reverse complement strand
GTCGCGCATCGCGGGCGACGACCTGCGCGGCATACGCGTGCATCGCGGGCGGCTCGAGGCCGACACGCGCCGCGGTCGCGTGGTGCTCCTGACACTCGGCGACCGCCAAGAGCGTGAGGCGCTCTGCACGATGATGCGCGAGACACTGGCGCCATGGCTCGCCGCCGGCCGGCGTTGGAGCGTGGAGGGGGAGCCGCTGGCGGTGGCCGGGTGGAAGGAGTCCAGGGAGTCCGGTCCGCCTGCGCTGGTCGCGGGCCCCGCGTGGCTCGGGGCGCGGCTCGAGCCAGGCCCCGGCACACTCACGCGCCGCATCCGCGTGGGGCCGCTCCGGTGGGAACGCGAGTGGCGGCCGCTCGAACTCACGCTCTCACGTGAACGCGACTCCGATGGTGACGAGCTGTGGGTGCTGCGCGCCGAGGACGCGAACGGTCGCGACCGGCTGCACAGCTCGCTCGAGGATCCCGCACCCGCATACGCGCTCGGCGAGTGGCTCGAGCGTCACACGGGCGTGAGCGTGCGCGAGACGTGGGGGCCGCTCGGCGAACGGCGTTCGGCGTAGCGGCCGCCCGTCACTCGCCCACGAACACCGCCGTCGTCAGTCCGGGGACACGCAGGCTGGCCGTGGCGCGGTCGTGTCGCGCCTGCTTGACGACCGGATCCGTGCCGCCCGCCTGTGCGGGGTGCAGCGTCAGGGCGAGTTGCGCCAATGCGGGGTAGGTGAACGTGGCCTCGCTCGGGTTCGCGTTGCTCACGACCACGATCCGCTTCCAGCGCGAGCCGAGCGCGGGGCGGTCGGCCACAGCGTCGGAGAGCGTCATCACGATCAGCCCCGGCGTCTGGCTGGGGCCCGTGTTCAGGAACCCGACGCGCGCCTGCACGTCGTCCGCTGTGCGCAGGCGGAAGAGCGGCGAGCTGGCGCGCACCCGCAGCAGGTCGCAGAACGCGCCGAACGCGTGCGCGATCTGCGCCGGCGAGGGCGACAGCGCGCGGTCGGCCACGAGCGGGCCGATGATCGGCCAGCGCTCGCGGTTCTTCTCGGCGATCGGCAGGCCCATGCCCCAGTGATTCGTCTGGCGTGAGAAGTCGACGCGATTGAACCAGTCGCCCGAGTCATAGCTGTCGGCATCGAGCGACTTGGTGCGCAGGATCTCACCGCCGGCATGGAAGAACGGCAGCCCCTGGCCGAGCGCGGGCAGCGACAGCGCCAGCACCTGCATGCGCACGCGCTGATCGAGCGTCACGCTCGCAGGCACCGCGTACTGGATCTTGTCCCACAGGGTCTCGTTGTCGTGCGCCTCGACGTAGTTGACGCACTCGCCCGGTTGCGCCGTGTAGCCCGCGCCGCCCACCGCGGCGCCGGTCACGCTCGCTCCCTTGCGGTCGGTGGTGCGGTAGCCCGCGAGGTTGCCCGCGAGCCCCACGCGGATGCGGTCGGTGTGGTCGAGCAGCTTGCCGCGGTCGGGCTCTCCGCCGCGATGGAACGGACCCGGCACGAAGAACAGTCCCGTGGCGAAGCCCTGCTCGCGCCGGTCGCTGAACGGTCCGCCGCCGCGAGCCGCATCTCGCAGTCGGTCGTTGAACGTGGCGATGCCCGTGCCGGCGAGCTGCTTCTGCGTCGCGTTGGCGCCACGCCGGCCGCCCTGCACTTCGCCGAAGTCCCAGCCCTCGCCGTACATGAGCACCCGCTTGCCGTCGACCCCGTCGCGTTCGAGCGTGAGCGCATCGAGTGCGGCACGGATGCGCACGACGTTGGCCTTCATGTGGTGGCCCATCAGGTCGAAGCGGAACCCGTCCACCTTGTGATCGCGTGCCCAATGCACCACGTCGTCCACGACGAGCCGGTCCATCATGCGGTGCTCGCTCGCAGTGTTGGCGCAGCAGGTGCTCGTCTCCACCACGCCATCGGCGTTGAGGCGGTGGTAGTAGCCCGGCACGATGCGGTCGAGCACGGACCGCTCGGCGAGGCCGGAGGCGTGCGTGTGGTTGTAGACCACGTCCATCACCACGCGCAGTCCCATCCGCGACAGCGCCATGACCATCTCGCGGAACTCGACGATGCGCGGCAGCCCGTCGGGCTCGCTGGCGTAACTGCCCTCGGGCACGCCGTAGTGCACCGGGTCGTAGCCCCAGTTGAACCCGTCGCGCCCGCGCACCGCGGCGATCGCGGCCTGCTGCGCCTCGGAGTCGGGCGGCATTGCAGACAG
>CADEFY010000425.1 GCA_902826705.1 uncultured bacterium | reverse complement strand
CACTCCACGCGCGACGCGCGCGGCAGGTGCAGCGCCTGGTGCAGTTCGCGCGTCGCGGGCTGCGGCCAAGCGGCCCCCAGCATCAGCGGTGCTTCGGCGATCGGGGGAGTCTCGAGCGTGGCCCCGCCTGGGAACTCGATCCGCACGCGGTCGATCCACCATCCGTCGCCACCCACGAAGTCATCCGCGCTCATGCGGAACCGCACGCGCACCGGGCCGGGAGCGTAGGGCGAGAGGTCCACTGCGGCCTCGCTCCATGGCCGCATGCCGCTCCAGCACGGCGAGCCGGAGGCGAACGGCTGGCCGCTGCCGGACTGCGTGTGGGTGTAGCCGCCGACCGGCAGCGCCACCTGCCACGGACCGTTGGCGACCGAGACCTCGACGCGGGCGCCATCCCACGCGCGGGTCGCATCGCGCGGCTCGACGTCGAGCCGGTGGTCGAAGCGCAGCCATGTGCCCGGGGGCACGCTCGCGATCAGCGGCGAGTAGAGCGCGCCGTCGACGTGAGGCGGATACGGCGAGCCGTCGCTCGCGCCGCTGTGCCATGCGTATCGGCCGCCCGTCGCGCCGCCCGCCGAGTCCTGCTCGGCCACGTGCCAGAGTGTGCGCCAGGAGTAGAGCACGTTGGTGGTGAACCACGGGCTGGGGTTCTCGAAGTCCTCGATCCAGTCATCGATCACGAGCAGCGTGTCCCACGCCGCGTTCGAGTACGCGAGGTTCGCTGCGAGTGCGCGATCGCGCGCCACGATCCGGTAGGCGAACCGGCTGCCTTCGGGCGGTCCGCCGCCCAATGCCACCACGAACGAATCGGCGCCGGTGCGCACGCCAGCGGCCGTCAGCGTGGGGCCGCCCTCGAGGCGCACCTCGGCCCAGACACTGTCGATGCCCGTGCCGTCGTAAGCGCGCGCCAGCAGGCTCTGCGGCAGCCGCGTGCGCCCCTGGGCGCGCACGGGCGTGTGCTGCACCTGCGGCGGCGTGCCATCCGGCCCGATCGCGAACGCGTGCGTCGCGGTCGTGGCGCCGGCAGCCTGCGGCGGCCAGCCGGGTGCGGCCGCAGAATCGCTGCTCGCCGAGATCCGATACCACCGCCGCGGGTTCGCCGGCGCGGGAGGCAGCGTGGCGGCGAAGGAGTCGGCCGCGACGAGCGACATGGCGACGGACTGCTCGGCCGCGAGCGAATCGTCGCGCCAGGAGAGTGTCACGCTCGCGGGATCGACCGCGTGCGGTCGCGCGCCCGAGCCGAGCGTGATGCGCGCGCCCACGGCGCGCGGCGCGAACGCATCCTCGGTGTCGGTGAGCGGCGCATGCGCGATCACGATCGGCGCGGCACGGGGCACGCTGCGCGTGTCCACGATCATCCGTCCGAGCGTGGCGGCGGCGATGGTGCCGGGGAACCGAGCGCGGATCAGCCCCAACTCGGCGAGGTCGGCGGGTGTGGCGCTGCTGCCGCGCGGCACCAGCAGTGCGAAAGCCACGTGCACCGTGTCGGGCCCGAGGGTGGCCGCAGGCACACGCGGTCCGTGCACCCGCTCGATGTCGTCCACGGTCCAGCGCGTGGCGCGCCCATCGCAGCTCACGCCCAGGGCCGGGATGCTGGTGGGGATGTAGATGCCCGGCGGCTGCAGGTCGACCGGATCGTTCACCACGAGCAGTGACTCCATCTCCGATCGCGCGCGCACGCCCATCAGGTACTGGTCCAGCGCGCCGAACGTGTGGCTCACGCCGGTCGTCACGAACGAATCCGGCGACACCGCCGTCCAGTCGCAGCCCTCCATGAACGAGCTGTCGGAGTCGAAGAAGAACCCCCAGTGCTGGCGGTCGCGCCCGAGCAGCGCGGGACTCGTGGTGCCGGCCGAGTCGACGAACGTGTACGACAGCCATCGGTGCGCGAACTCGTGCGCGAGCACGTCCATGGTGGTGAACGAATCGTCGGGGCTGAACGGCGCGTCTGGATCGGCCGGATAGCGGTGCAGGCCGTTCATGGTGAGGAGCGCCTTCAGGTCCTCCGGCAGGCGCGCGGCGAAGCTGGTGCCCGACAGGTACAGGTCGGCATTGAACAAGGGGAAGGCGCCGCGCTCCCTGGCCATTTCGGCCGAGGCGCGGTAGGCCGAATTGCGCATCGCCTCCGAGATTCGCGCCGCCATGGCGCGCGCCTCGTCGGTGTCGTAGCGCAGCTTGAGCATCGCGAGCGCGTCGCCCAGCCCCGTAAA
>CADEFY010000424.1 GCA_902826705.1 uncultured bacterium | reverse complement strand
CACGCCCACCGTGATCTCTCTGGCCGGCGCGGAGACCGGATCGCCGGGCGGTGGAGTGGTGGCCCGTGTGCGACTGCGCTTCGAGCCCACGTTCCCGCCGGAGACCTACGTGGTGGCCGACGTGGCCGATGACGACGGGTCGGGCGCGCCGCCCTCGAGCGCGCAGGTCACGCTGCATCGGTCGCTCGTCGGGGACGGCGAGCAGTGGAGCTGCAGCTCGAGCGATCCGGCCGACGAGGGCTACCTGCAACTGAGCGCGAGCGGCGTGGCGCTGACGCCGCGGCTCGCGATCAGCGCGGTGCCCGTCGCGCACGCCAGCGCGCGCGCGATCGCGCTCGAGGTCGTGGGCGACCCGGGCGACGTGCGTGGCGTGTTGGCGTATCCGCCCGGCACCACGTTCACCGTGGCGGGCCAGCCGTATGTCGGCGATCAGATCGTGATGTCGTCGGGCAAGGGCGGCGGCAGATCGATCCGCGACATCCGCATCGTGCATCCGCCGGGCACGCCGCCCGGCACCTGGCGGCTCACGCAGGTCACCGGCGCGCCGACCAAGCAGTACACGGACGCGAGCGGCCGCCCCACCGGCGCGCGCGGACCGCGCCAGAGCGTGTCGCTCGATGGCGCGTGGGTCAGCAGCACGGGCACGCTCGAACGCCGGCTGCCGGTCCGCAACCTGGGCAGCAGCGGCGAGGATGGGGTCGAGGTCCACCTGCGGGGCGCACCGAGCGTGTCGTTCGACCTGCTCGAGGATCCGGCGGACTCGCCGCCCGAGGGCTACCGCGTGCGCACGCACGGCTGCACCGACGGGAGCTGCGCGCCGTTGACGGGCGCGGACATCGAGGTGCAGGGACCGGGGCTGCGCGTGCGCAGCGCGATCCACGGCGCCACCGTGCAGATGCCGTTCACGCAGTGCCGTGTGGGCGACCGCATGCTGCCCTACTCCTCAGTGGACGTCGACGGCGATGGCTGGATCGACCTGGCGCCCGCCACGCCCGAGGCCAGCCGCATCCAGGCCGTGCGGGCGATGGCCGACGTGAGCGGCAAGCTGGCGATCAGGCTCGACTTCTCGCGCAGCGCCGCGGTGACCTGCGACGACGGCGTGCATGTCGTGGACGCGCTGGAACTGTGGACCACCGCGGGCAGCGGGGGCGGTGGCGGAGGCGGTGCCGGTGGGTCGATGCAGGTCGCCAGCCTCTCGGCCGTGCCCTCGAGCTCGACCGGCGTGTGCGACTTCGGGATCCGCCCGCCAGGCCTGCTCGTCTCGGGCGCCGCCACCGCGCGCGCGGACATCGGCGTGCTGCGAGCTGGTCTCATGACGCGCAGCACCTGGGGTCGGTTCGAAGGCGAGGTCGAGGTGAGCGGCGACGAGGGCGGCGACGCGATGCGTGTGCTCCTGCCGCGTCTGCGCATCGGCGCGGCGGCGATGGCACGCGCGACTTCCGACGTGGGCAGCGAGTGCACCGGGTTCCTCGCCGAGATCGGCGAGCCGGCCGGACTGATCTGGAGCCCTCGCAGCAACCTCGCGCTGCGCACCTACGGCGACCTCGCGACTGGCGAGACCGGCGTGCTCCTGCACGACATCTGGTGGGCTGTGAAGCGCGACTCGGGGCGACTCTCGATCGGCACGGTCACGAGTGGCGGCGGGGCCGGTAGGCCGCAGCCGAGGATCAGCGTCTACTCCGGCCCCACGTTGGTCGCCCAGGAGTTCGGCGATTCCGTGATGTGCGATGCAGCGCCCACATCGGTGTTCTCGGGCGGCGACCTCGACGGCGACGGCGCGCCGGAGGTGACGCTGCGCCTGCCACCAGGCACGCCGGTGATCATGGGCGGGGGCGCGGTCGTGGGCGATCGCGTGCAGTTCGAGCCCCTGGACCTGGGCACGGTGACGGCCGTGCACTCCGCGGAACTCGACCTCGCCGGACTGCCCCCGGGCGTGCCGGTGACTGGGCTGCGCCTCAGTCAGGTCGTGCCGAGCCTGCCCAACGTGTCCGCGCCACCGCGCGGTCCTGCCACCCGCACGCTCGAACTGCGCGCCGTCGCACCCAACCCCTCGCGTGGCGATTCGCATGTGCGCTTCGCACTCGGCACCGGCGCGCGCGTGCGCGCCGAGGTGCTCGACGTGGCCGGCCGTGTGATCGCGACCCTCGCCGACGGCGAACGCGTGGCCGGCGAGCACACGCTCACATGGGACGGACGCTCCTCGGGCGGGTTGCGCG
>CADEFY010000423.1 GCA_902826705.1 uncultured bacterium | reverse complement strand
GCCCGTGAATCGCCCAACCTGGGGGCAGATCAAGACCCTCTACCGATAGCGCGACGCCGCGTGGGCGCTTCGCGCGACTTCACCGCGCGGCCGGTCCTTCGACCGGGCGCTCCGTGCGCCGGCTCCAGTCCTCGAACGAACCATCGTACAGCGACACGTCGAGTCCCAGGCTGCGCGCGGCGACGTAGGCGACCGAGACCTGGATCCCGATGTGGCAGTACGTGACCACGGACTGCCCGGGCGCGACGCCCGCGCGCGAACAGCCGCCGCAACTCGCGCGCGTCGCGGACGCGTCCGTACTCGCCGGTGAGCCACGTGTACGGCACGTTGCCGGCGTCGGTAGTTCGGTCGTGAGGCTGTCGCGCCCGGGCGTGAACGCGTTCCACGCGAGGAATCGCGCCCCCGGCACATGCCCGGCCTGGTAGTCGGCGCGCCGGGTCGAGGCGTGGAGCACCACGAGCCCCGGTTCGCCGAGGTGCCGCTCGAGCCACCGGGTCGAGACCAGCGTGGGCGCGCGACCCTCGCGGGCGGCGTGAGCGGGCGAAGGCGCGATCAGCCGGCCGCAGCGTCGCCCTCAGTCCCGGACTTCGCCTTCCGCCGCCTCGCTTCGAGCTCCGTCACGTGCCGTTGCGCGTCGTCGAGCCAGTCGAGCTACTGCTCGACGCGAAGCCGGGCTCCGTCGGCCAGCTGCGCTCGTTCGGCGCCCTCGGGCGTCAGCGGATCGTGTTCGCGATCATGCGTCATCGGGAGTTCCTTCGATCCGGGCGAGCGCTTCGAGCTTGTCCACGTCGAGGGCATCCTGAGGCCGCCCGGCGCACCGCTTGGTGGCGATCGACTCGCGCAGCGGGACCACCGTGATCTCGAGCGAGTCGCCGAGTCGCTCGCGGCGAGCGTTCGCGTACGCGGCATCGAAGTCGAAGCCGGGTTCGAGGAACCGGTCCACCGCCGTCTCGGCGTGCACTTCGCTGTGGAGCGTGAACGCGAGCATGCCCTTCCCCGCTGCCCATCGGGGGATGTTCTCGTGGTCGAGGAACGACTCGATCGGAACCGGCGCGAGCGGGCGGTGGCCGAGTGCGCGCAGCGCTTCGATCGCTCGACGACGACGTAGCGAACTCGCCCTTCAGCCAGGGATCTGAGGATCAGCTCGGAGTCCTCGCGTCGCATGCTCCACTCGGGTCGAGCTCGCCTCGGACGCGCGCGAAGGTCCGTACGCGGGCGTGCACCGGATGGGTGCGCTGGAGTTCCTGGCGCGGCACGTCGACCCTATCCCGGCAAGGGGCGAGGTGCGGGTGCGCTACCACGGCGCGGGGTGGTGCTGGCGGGGGCGGCGCCGGCGAACGCGCCCATCGCCGAGCGCGTGCGCGAGCCGTGGCCGGCACTGATGGCGCGGCGGCGGCGCTGGGCGGAGTTGCTGCGGCTGGTGTTCGCGGTGGACGTCGAGGTCTGTCCTCGCTGTGGGGGTGACGCTCGGCCCATCACGTTCGTGACGGAGCCCGCGGTGGTCGGGCGCACTCTCACGCACCTCGAGCGGCGCGGCGTGGACGCGCGCGCGGGACCGTGGGCGGGGGCGGTGCTCTCGGCGGGGTGAGGGGCATGTCGCGCAGCAAGTCCGCGAATCGGCGACGGGCAAGGTGCGCCCGGCGATGGCGAGAGTCAGGCCAGCGGTGCAGTCAGTTGACGCGATGCGCGGCCGGGGAACGCCGGGCGCGACGCTGGCCACGACGGCAGCGCTCCCGACACGCCCGCGCCGGGCGAATACGTCCTTCCGTGACGGCCCCGGCAGGCGTACGCTCGGCGGCGCGCGGCAGGGAATCCCTATCCCTCGAACGCGAGCTCCGCGTAGCGTTCTCAGACCGAGCCTGGTCGGTCGCACCCGCAGGAACGCGAAGAGCCCCGGTGCCGGGTGGCGCCGGGGCTCATCGCTCTCGGTGGGCCGTTCGCCTCACGCCGGGGCCCCGGGCACTCGGCGGCGCAGCATCAGAACGCCCACGGCCACGAACGCGAGCAGGGCCAGTGCGGCCAGTGGCACCGACGAACGAGGCCTGGCGCGGAGTTGCACCTTCGTCGTGGGATCCCCGATCACCACGTAGCCCGCCCAGGAACCCGGCGCGGCGCCCCGAGCCAGCAGCCGCCGCTGCGCGATCGCGGCCGCCTCGCCCACGCTGCGCCCCTCCTCGAGTTCCTCGTAGAACGAGCGCGTGAATGCTTCGGTCATCCGATCGTCCACGGGCCACAGGGTCG
>CADEFY010000422.1 GCA_902826705.1 uncultured bacterium | reverse complement strand
AAACATCGAGATGGCCGTGCGCGCGATCAAGGCGATCGGACTCGACGTGGGCGGCGTCGACTTCCTGACGTGGGACATCAGCAAGTCGTACAAGGACTCGGGCGGGGCGATCTGCGAGGTCAACGCCGCGCCGGGATTCCGCATGCACGTGGCGCCGTCCGACGGTACGCCGCGCGACGTCGCGAGCCCCGTCATGGACATGCTGTTCCCCGCGGGCACGCCCGTGCGCATCCCGATCGCCAGCATCACGGGGACCAATGGCAAGACCACCACCACGCGAATGGTGGCGCACATCTTCCGCATGACGGGCCGGCATGTGGGCATGACCACGACCGATGGCGTGTACATCGACGGCCAGCTCACCGTGCGCGGCGACATGACCGGGCCCGTGGCGTCGCGCATGGTGCTGCGCGACCCGTCGGTCGAGGTGGCGGTGCTCGAGACGGCGCGCGGCGGCATCCTGCGTCGCGGCCTCGGCTACCGGAAGTGCACGGTGGGAGCGGTGCTCAACATCCAGAGCGACCACCTGGGGCTCAAGGGCGTCGAGACGCTGGACCAGCTCGCCGAGGTCAAGCGCGTGCCCATCGAGATCGCGCAGGACACGGCGGTGCTCAACGCCGACGACGAGCGCTGCCTCGCCATGGCCGGTCACACGCGCGCCAAGCACGTGTGCTACGTCACGCGCAACATCCAGCATCCGCTGGTGCGCGAGCATATCCGCGCGGGCGGCCGCGCGGTGGTGCTCGAGCCGGGGCTCAACGGGCAGATGATCGTGGTGTACGACGACCACGAGCACCGGCCCTTGCTGTGGACGCACCTGATCCCCTGCACGCTCGACGGGCACGCGCTGCACAACGTGGAGAACGCCATGTTCGCCTCGGCGATCGCGTTCAGCATGGGCGTTCCGGCGGAGGACATCCGCACGGGGCTGCGCACGTTCGACACCACGTTCCATGCGGCGCCGGGGCGCATGAACGTGCATGACGGGCTGCCGTTCAAGGTCATCATGGACTACGGACACAACGCGCACGCCGTGCAGGCGATGTGCGAGCTCACCGACCGGCTGATCGTGCGAGGCGAGCGCATCGTGGTGCTGGCGGCGCCCGGTGACCGGCGCGACGAGGACATCATCGAGATCGGCCGCACGGCGGCGGGGCACTTCGACCGCTACATCTGCCGCCGCGACGACGGCCTGCGCGGTCGGAGCGGCGACGAGGTGCCCAAGCTGCTCCGCGGTGCGTTGCTCGAGGCCGGCGTGCCGGCGGAGCGGATCGAAGTGATCCCCGACGAGACGCGCGCGGTGTCCCATGCGCTCAAGACCGCCAAGTCGGGCGACCTGCTGCTCGTGTTCGCCGACGCACTGCAGCGCACATGGTCGCAGGTCACCGGTCACGAAGCGCCCGCAGGCGCCGAGCACGGAGCGCCCAGCCCCGAGCCGCGCCCCGCGCGCATGGAGCCGGCGCCCGCGGCGCCCACACTGGCCGATGGGCGCGAGTACGTGCGCGACTCGCGTGGCGTGCGGCTTGCCGCGCCGCGGGAGCCCGAGGTCGCGGATTGAGCGCGAGCGCCATGCGCGGATCGGTGCGCATGACGGACTCGCGTCGCCTCACAGGGCCGAACCTGCTGCTGTCGGGGGCGGGTGCCGTGATCGAGTGTCAGCTCGAGGGGCTCGAGGCCGGCGCGCTGGCGGCGGCGTGGGAACGCTCGCTGGACCGGGTGCTCGTGGCCGTCGGCTGGCCGCACGCGGTGCGCGCGTGGCGGGCGTGGCCGGGGGGCATGAGCCTGGCATTCGCAGCGCCGATCGACGCGCTCTATGCCGCGACCGAAGTGAACGAGTGGGCGTTCGCCGACGCGATCGCGTCGCTCGCGGCGGGCGACCCGCCCGCGCCGTTCGACTCCGCGGTCGCGACGCTGCGCGCCGCGATCGCCGAGGAGGCCAACCCGCGACTGCTCGCGCTCGCGGCGGCGGCCGAGGCGCGAGGGCTCACGTTCCTCTGGGATGACCGTCGGGTGTCGATCGGCCTCGGGGAGGGATCGCGCAGCTGGCCCGCGCGCGAGATCACGGCCCCCGAGCGGGTGCGCTGGGCCGGACTGCGCGACGTGCCGCTCGTGATGGTGACCGGCACGAACGGCAAGAGCACCACCGTGCGGCCGCTGGCGGCGATGCTGCGTGCGGCGGGCCGTGTCGCCGGGGCGACGAGCACGTGCCGCGTCGAGGTGGGTGACCAAGCGGTGGCGGCAGGCG
>CADEFY010000421.1 GCA_902826705.1 uncultured bacterium | reverse complement strand
CTGATACTCTCCCCGCCCTCATGTTCGAGCCGCTGCCCTCCGAGTTCGACTTCGCTGCCGCTGAGACGCGCGTGCGCGAGTTCTGGGGCGCGCACGACGTGTTCGGGCGATCGCTCGCCCAGCGCGCGGGCGCGCCGCGGTTCGTGTTCTACGAAGGGCCGCCCACGGCCAACGGCATCCCGCACCCGGGGCATGCGCTGACCCGCGCGATCAAGGACCTGTTCCCGCGCTATCGCACCATGCGCGGCGACCTGGTGGAGCGAAAGGCCGGCTGGGACACGCACGGACTGCCCGTGGAAGTCGAGGTCTGCAAGGAGCTCGGGATCCACTCCAAGGACGAGATCGAGGCGTACGGCGTCGAGAAGTTCGTGCGCAAGTGCATCGACAGCGTGTTCCGCTACACGCGCGAGTGGGAGCAGCTCACCGACCGCATCGGATTCTGGGTCGACATGGACCAGGCCTATGTGACCTATCACCAGGGCTACGTCGAGAGCGTCTGGTGGAGCCTCAAGACGCTGTTCGAGCGCGGGCTGCTCTATCAGGGCCACAAGGTGGTCTGGTGGTGGCCTCAGGGCGGCACGGCGCTGTCGGCCGGCGAGGTGGGCGAGGGCTATCGCACGGTCGATGATCCGAGCGTGTACGTGCGATTCGTGTTGCGCGATGCCCTCGAGGCCCCGGCAGACGCGCCCGCCGCCGACCGCACGAGCCTGCTGGTGTGGACCACGACCCCTTGGACCCTGATCTCCAATCACTTCGCGGCGGTGAATCCGAGGATCGAGTATGCGCTCGTGCACGACGCGCAGGAGAACGAACGGCTCGTGATCGCAGCGAGCCTCGTGGAGACGATCGCCAAGAAGCTCAAGCGCGACTTGCCGGTGCTCCGCACGTTCATGGGCGATGCGCTCGTCGGCCTTGCCTACACGCCGCCCTTTGACTGCTACACGCAGCTCGCGCGGCTGCCCGGAGAGCGTGCCGGCCTGCCGGCGCTGGGCGAGCGCGTGGCGAAGCTCAAGGCGTCCGATGCGAAGCCGAGCATCGCATGGCGCGTGCTCGCCGCCGACTTCGTCACCACCGACAGCGGCACCGGCCTGGTGCACGAGGCGCCTGCGTTCGGCGAGGTCGATTTCGAGCTGCTCCAACAGGAGCGCTCGCGCTTCGAAGAAGCTGACGCCATCCCGCTGCTCTGCGCCGTGCTGCCGAACGGCACGTTCTCCGACCAGGCGCCTGCGGCGTACCGGGGCCGCGAGATCAAGTCGTGCGACAAGGACATCGCACGCGACCTCAAGGACCGCGGGCTGTTGCTGATCCAGGAGCAGATCCGGCACGAGTACCCCTTCTCCCCGCGCGCCGAGAACGACCCGCTGATCCAGTACGCACGCATGAGCTGGTTCGTGCGCACGAGTGCGTTCAAGGATCAGTTCCTGGAGAACAACGCCCGGATCACGTGGCTGCCGGATCACATCCAGGAAGGCCGCTTCGGCGACTTCCTGCGCAACAACGTCGATTGGGCATTGTCGCGCGAGCGCTACTGGGGCACGCCGCTGCCGATCTGGGTGTGCGAGAAGTCCGGGCGCATGGAGGCGATCGGCCGCTTCGACGAGCTGCGCAACAAGTCCGGGGCCACCGACGGGGGCTTCTGGGACGCACGCAAGGCAGCCGACCCCGAGCTGCCGGACCACCTGCGCGTGCACAAGCCGTACATCGACGCGTGGACGTACGACAGTCCGTTCGAGTCAGGCGCTCGCATGCGCCGAGTCCCCGAAGTCATCGACGTGTGGTGGGACGCCGGCAGCATGCCGTTCGCGCAGTGGGGCTACCCCCATGTCTCGGGCAGCCGCGAGCAACTCGAACGATTCCTTCCCGCGGATTTCATCAGCGAGGCGATCGACCAGACGCGCGGCTGGTTCTACGCGCTGCTCGCGATCAACACGATGCTGTTCGGGCCGGCGGCCGCGCAGGCCGGCCAGGCCGGCGATCCCGTACGCCGCCCTCAGTACCCCCTGCCGTTCCGCAACTGCATCGTGCTCGGACACATGCAGGGCGAGGACGGACTCAAGATGAGCAAGCGGCTCAAGAACTATCGCGAGCCGAGCTATCTGATGGACACCTACGGCGCCGATGCGCTGCGCTGGTACTTCTTCAGCGCGCAGGTGCCGTGGACGTCGGTGCGGTTCCAGGAGCAGAACATCCGCGACTCGCATCGGGAGTTCCTGCTGCGACTGTCCAACGTGTTCAGCTTCTTCGTGATCTACG
>CADEFY010000420.1 GCA_902826705.1 uncultured bacterium | reverse complement strand
TCACCTCCGCGAGGATCGCGAGCGGCGTGAACACGGTCTGCAGCAGCGGCACCTCGCGCGGCAGACGCGCGCGCAGCATGCGCACGGCCTCGATCTGCTCGCCCAGCGCGCCCTTGTCGTGCGACACCTCGCCGATGCGCTCCCATTCCTCGGGCGCATGCACCGGATACGCCGCGGGGCGCGGCTTCTCGTCGGGCACGCCGGGGTACTCGTAGCGCACGCCCCACGGTTCGACGTGATAGTGCTTGCGTGGGTTGAGCTTGACCCAGTCCCACTCGAACCGCTCCCAGCGCTCGAGCGTGTGCGCGACCAGGTCCTCGGCGCTCGACTCGCGGTGGTACACGTGGCCCCAGAACGCCACGGGCGGGCGGTCCACCGCCTCGCCACGCAGCGCGGCCAGCACCCGGTCCCGGCTCGTCATGCGACGAGGCTGCGCCTGTGCCCGGCACGGGTCAAGCACGCGGCGACGGCCGCGGTACCATGGCCCGCATGCGGATGCGTCTCATGATCGCGATGCTCGCGGCGCTGGCCGGTTGCACGCCGGCCGAGCCCCGCGCCACGCGCACGGCCGTGGACCTGCCGCTCTCCGTGCTCGCCGACACCGGCGCGGGGCTCACCCTGCCCGCCGCCCCGTGGCCCGCCGGGGGCAGGCCCACGGCGGCACGCGCCACGCTCACGCAGGTGGCGCCCTCGCGCATGGCGCTCGAGGCCACGCTGCCGGAGGCGACACCTGCGCGGCCGGAGGCCGCGCCCTCCGACGAGCGCGGCGGAGGACTCGCGTTCGATGACGACCTGCAGCCGCCCATCCCGCGCGGGTCGACGCCGCTCACGCTGCCCCGTGCGCGGAGCGGCTGGGTGGAGCTCGATGTGCGTGTGGATGAGCTGGGCGAGGTCACCGACGCCGAGTGGTTCGCGGCCTCGAGTGACGATCCCGCGGCCACCCAGGCGGCGATCGCGGCTGCGTTCGCGATGCGCTTCCACCCGGCCCTGCAGCGCGGAGTGCCCGTGGCGGTGTGGGCGAGGCAGCGCTTCGAGTTCGGTGCGGCGCGCGACAGGCGCTGATCAGCGCGCGGCGGTCTCCTGCAGCACGCGGCGTGTGCGGCGCACCTCGAAGCCCTCGGATCGGTAGAGCGACAGCGCGCGTTCGTTGTCACCATCCACGAGCAGCGTGACCGGCGTGGTCGTGTGCGACTCGAGCCAATCCACGCCCCAGCGCAGCAGCGCGCGCCCCAGTCCGATGCCGCGTGCGGCGCGCGTGGTGCCGAGCACGCCGATCTCGCCGCGCGTGGGGTAGAGCTCGCAGCGGCAGAAGCCCACGGGCTCGGTGCCTCGATACGCGAGCGCGAGGCCATCGGCCGGGAAGTCGGGCGCCTCGGAGATGCGGCGTGCGTTCTCGAGGCTGGAGGGAACGTAGTGCCAGTGGTCGATGAACGAACCGTTGTACGCGTCGTTCCAGTCGCGGAGCATCGCCTCGCTGCGGTCGAACACGCGCACCGTGATGCCGGCGGGCCACGCAGGTGACGGCACCGCGCCGCGCGCACGCTCCATCATCCAGAACCACCGCGCGTGCGTGTAGCCCATCGAGCCGGCGAACGCCTCGCCATCCTCAGCGGGCTGCCACACGCTCGTGTAGTGGTCGCGCACGCCGAGCGCGGTCACGGCCGCGGACACCTCGCGGGCGAGCGTGCGGCCCAGACCGCGGCGACGGTGCGACGGGTGCACGGCGACGCGCAGGATCCCCCACGCCGCCTCGCCGCTGCCCAGCACCCACGCGAACGCGAAGCCCACCATCGCTTCGCCATCGAACGCGAAGCGGATCGTCTCCGGTCGAAGGTGCGGATCGGCCAGCTTGTGCGCGAGTCCGCCGTCCCCCTGGAACGCGTCGTACTGCAGCGCGATCGAGGGTTCGGCGAGCAGTTCGCGCCAGGCCGCGTGGTGCGCGGGGTCGTGGGGGCGGAGGTCGATGGGCATGGGGAGGGCGAAGTTAGCAGCGCCCGCCGCGGGGCGTCGATCCGCCAAGAAGGCCGTGGAGCCGCATGAGCGCGGCCTGCTACGCTCCACCCGACGAAGTCCTGTTCACCGGGAGGTCCTGCCATGAGACCGTACAGACCCCTCTGGCTTTCGAGAGGCGCCCATCGGGTGCTGCTCGCCGTCTCATTGTCGCTGCTCGGCGCGATGCCGACCCACGGCGCCGCGCGCGTCTTCGCCGAGCAGTCGCTGTGGTGGACCGAGTGGGGTATCTACGAGACCCGGTTCCTG
>CADEFY010000419.1 GCA_902826705.1 uncultured bacterium | reverse complement strand
CCGGCCACCCGCCGCCCTGGGTTCGCCATGGCGCTGGTGGCGGGAGCCCCCATCCCCGACTGGTCCGCCCCCGCCTCGGCGTCCCGCCGCACGCGCATCGGCCTCATGATCGCCGTCTGCCGTGCCGTCGAGCACGCGCACCAGAAGGGCGTCATCCATCGCGACCTCAAGCCCTCCAACGTGCTCGTCACCGAGTCCGACGGCCAGCCGCTGCCCAAGGTGATCGACTTCGGCATCGCGCGCGCCACGCTGCCGGGCCACGAGGCGCTGCGCACGCGCCCCGAGGAGTTCCTCGGCACACCCGAGTACATGAGCCCCGAGCAGGCGGGCTCGGGCGGCGTCGACGTGGACACGCGCACCGACGTGTACTCGCTGGGCGTGCTGCTCTACCAACTGCTCACGGGCGAACTGCCGTTCGCGTCGGACCGGCTTCGCAACGTGCCGCTCGACGAACTGCGCCGCATCCTGCGCGACGAGGATCCGCCGCGACCCAGCGACCGCGTGCCCACCGCGCGCGGTCTGCGCGGGGATCTCGACTGGATCGTGCTGCGCGCCATGGACAAGGACCGCGCGCGGCGCTACGCCTCCCCCGCCGCCCTGGCCGACGACCTCGGGCGCCATCTGCGTGAGGAACCGGTGTCGGCCGGCCCTCCCACGCTCGGCTATCGCCTCGGCAAGTTCGCGCGCCGCCGCCGTCGCGCGGTGGCCGCCGCCGCCGCCGTGCTGCTCGCGCTCACGGTGGGGCTCGCGGCCACGCTCACGCAGGCGATCCGCGCCACGCGGGCCGAGCGTGCGGCGCGTCAGCAGGCGCAGGCGGCCGCCGCCGTCAGCGACTTCCTGGTCGGCATGCTGGCGGCCGGCAACCCCGAGTCCAACCCCGGCGCTCGCTCGGTCACGGTGCGCGAGCTGGTCGAGCGCGCGGTGCGTGACGTGGGCGACTCCACGTTCACCGATCCGGCGACCGAGGCCGGCATCCGCTCGGCGCTCGCCACCACGCTGATCGGGATCGGCCGCTACGCGCAGGCCGTGCCGCTCGCCGCGCGTGCGGCGGACCTCACGCCGCGCGCGGACTCGTCCGCCTGGCTCGAGCGTCAGGTGCTGCTCGCGCAGAGCATGGGTCTCGCGGGTCATCGCGACTCGGCCGGATCGCGCCTCGACGCGATCGCCGCCCAGATGGAGCGCAGCAGCCCCACGCTGCGCAGCGCCTATCTGCAAGTGCGCGGTGGCCTCCTCGGCGGGATGGGCCGGCTCGCCGAAGGCGACTCACTGCTCGAGCGCTCGGTCGAGCTGCGCCGCGCACTGCTCGCCTCGGGCGGCCCGCATCGCTCGCGGCTCGTCTCCAGTCTCACGAATCTGTCCGATTCGCGCGGCCGGCTCGGCCGGCTGCCGGAGGCCGAGGCCCTCGCGCGCGAGGCGGTGGCGGTGGCGAGCGCCGTGCCCGGCGAGCATCACGACCTCGCCATGGCGCTCGGACATGTGGGCAGCGTGCTGCGTCGGCAGGGGCGCTATGCCGACGCCGAGAGCCTGTTCCGCGCATCGCTCGCGATCGATCGCCGGGTGGTCGGCTCGGGGCATCCGTTCGTGGGCTACACGCTCGGCAACCTGGGGCTGGTGCTCACCGAGCAGGGCCGTGCCCGCGAGGGCGAGGCGGCCTATCGCGAGGCGTTCGACATCATCTCGCACGCCTCGCCCGATGACGATCCGCTGCACGTGACCATGGCCAACAACCTCGCCTCCTGCCTGCAGCAGCAGGGCCGGCTGGCGGAGGCACGGCCGCTCTACGAGGGCGCGCTCGAGGCGACGCGCCGCGTGCACGGCGCCACGCACGAGCAGACGGGCATCCAGCTCAACAACCTCGCCTCACTCCTGCGCCTCGAACAGCGGTACGACGCGGCGGCGCCGCTGTTCGCGGCGGCCGAGTCGATCTTCGTGGCGCGGTTGGGCGAGACGCACCCCCAGTCGGTGATCGCGCGCTACAACCGCGGCAAGATCCTGCTCGACCAGCGTCGCGCTCGCGAGGCCGAGCCGCACCTGCGCGAGGCCGCACGCCGCGCCGCGATCGGCCTGCCGCCCACGCACCCCAGCGCGGCCGTGATCGGCGCCACCCTCGGCCACGCCTGCCTGGCGCTCGGCCGCCGGGCCGAGGCGGAGTCGCTGCTCACGCGCGCGCACGCCACTCTGGCCGGGGCCTTCGGTCCGCGCCACGAGCGCACCCGCTACGCCGCCGAGGGGCTGGCGGCGGTGCGTGCAGGGCGCCAGGCGCCCTGAGTCGCAGATCGCGTGGCGGATTCCGCCCGCGGA
>CADEFY010000418.1 GCA_902826705.1 uncultured bacterium | reverse complement strand
GCTCGTTGACCGCGGCCGTCGACAGACCGACCTTCTGGGCCATCTCGGACTGGGCCATCGCCCCGTCGCGCTGCACGAGCGCGAGGATGCGGCGGTCCTTGTCGTCCAGGGACGTGGATGGGCTGCGTCGGGTGGCCATGGTTCAAGATTATTTTCGGCCGATTGCCGAGTCAAGCGTAATATTTCTGCCGACTGCGCCATGGGCCCGTAACCCGTTCCCTGACAGCGCTTTCATCGGCCCCGTGCTACGGTGCGCCCTCCCATGATCTTCGCCCTCGACCTCGAAGGGGTGCTCGCACCCGAGATCTGGCCCGCGCTGGGGCAGCACTTCGGCGTGCCCGAGTTCTCGCTCACCACGCGCGACGTGGCCGACTTCTCCGAACTCATGGGCACGCGCATCGCCGCCGCGCGGCGCGCCGGCGTGACGCTGCGCCAGCTCCAGGAGATCTCGCACGCCGTGCAGCCCTACCTGGGCGCCCGCGAGTTCATCGAACGGCTGCGTCCCATGGGCAACGTGGTGATCATCTCCGACACGTTCCATGAGTTCAGCGACCCGCTCGCGGCCCGACTGGGAGGCGTGAACCTGTTCGCCAACCGATTCGACCTCGACGAAGCGGGCTTGATCCGCGGCTTCACGCTGCGCATCCGCGGCCAGAAGGAGCGCATCGTCTCGGGGTTCAAGGTGGCCGGGTACGCGGTGGCTGCCATGGGCGACTCGATGAACGACCGCTCGCTGCTCGCGAGCTGCGACTTCCCGGTGCTCTACCGCCCGGTGCAGGTGCTGATCGACGAGTTCCCCGGGGCCCCCGTGGCGCACGACCTCGACACCGCGCTCGAGTACATGCAGCGCGCGCGCGCCCAGCGCGACGAGTCGACGGGGGGCTGACGCGGCGCTACGGGCGGATCTCCATGAGATAGGAGGTCAGCTTGGCGATGCGGCCGTCGCGCAGTTCGAACACGTCGCAGAACACCATGTCCATGGTGCCACCGTCGCGGCGCTGCGCCCGCACCGAGCCCTCGGTCACGACCACGTCGCCGTGGTCCAGGTGGCGCGAGACGGTGATCGCCGGCGGGCCCACGAACGCGTCGTTCTCGATCTGCGAATCGAACTCGGCCTTGCCGCGCATGTGGAACACGCCGGGGATGAGCCATTCGACGTCGTCGGTGAGGCACGCGAGGATCGCGGGCCGGTCGGTGCGTCCGAACGCCTCCATGTAGGCGTCGACGACCCGGGTGCTGGCGGACATGCGGCACTCCTCGTTCGGGGACTCGGTGGCGCGGGCGCGCGAGCGTGGCACGCGTGGTGCGGCGCTACAAGCTCCGCGCCCACTCCAGCATGCGGTCGGACTCCCGCATCGAGTCCAGCACCAGGTCGGCGCCGCTCGCGGTGAGTTCGGCGCGCGAGCGCGACCCCGTGGCCACCGCCACCGCCCACGCACCTGCGGCACGCGCGCACGCCACGTCATGTTCGGTGTCGCCCACCACCACGCAACGCTCGGGCGGGACGCCGTGGCGCTCGGCGGCGCGTCGCACCGCCACGCACGCGAGCGCGTCGCGATCGGCCGCCTCCTCGCCGAACGCGCCGAACGCGAAGCGGTCCCACGCCCCGAACGCCTGCAGCTTGAGCTGCGCCATCTCGGTCCGGTTGCCCGTGAGCAGTGCGCTCACCCAGGCGGGCTCGGCGGCGACGGCGTCGAGCATGTGCGGCACCCCCGGCAGCAGACCGCCGCGCGGTGGCGTCATGAGTGCGCGCATGTGCGCGAGCAGGCTGCTCCACAGCCGGTCGGTCGCCGCCGCGTCGTGCGAGAGGCCGTGCCGCGCGAGGATGTCGGCGAGGATCAGAGGATCGGTCCGGCCGGAGAAGGGGATCGAGGTCAGGTCGTCCTCGATGCCGTGGCACTCGGCGAGTGCCCGAGCGAACGCCTTCTGCCCCGAGCGCTCGGTGGTCAGCAGGGTGCCATCGACATCGAACAACCAGACGAGCGCGCGCGGGGAGCTGGGCATGGGAGAGGCGGAATCTAGCGTCTGGAGGCCCGAAGTGGCGACCCGCGCGAGCCCCGCGATACACTCCTCATGCCTCTGCGCCACGCCGACGCCCCCTTTGGAGACCCCCGATGCCCCGCCTGCGCTCCGTCCTCCTCGCGCTGCTGCTCACCACCCTGGCGGGCGCCGCCTCGCCGCTCGCCGCGCAGCCGCCCCGCCTCGTGCGGGTGGCATTCGACGGCTCGGTGCAGATGACCGACCTGCTCGAGGGGGGCTTCGATGTGCTCGAGGGCGCCGGCAGGACATGGAGCGACGTAC
>CADEFY010000417.1 GCA_902826705.1 uncultured bacterium | reverse complement strand
TGCGCGCGTTGAATGCCGCCGTGAGCTCGGCGGGATCGAACGACCAGTCCGGCTCGCGCAGCCGCACGAACCGCGGGGTGGCGCCGCTCAGGATCGCATCCGGCCCATAGTTCTCGTAGTACGGCTCGAACACGATCACCTCATCGCCGGGGTCGACCAGTGCCATGAGCGTGGCCGCCATGCACTCGGTGGCGCCGCAGCACACCACGACCTCGCGCTCGGGGTCATAGGTGAGCCCGGTGAACTGGGCGTGCTTGGCCACCAGCGCGTCGCGCAGGCGCTTGCTGCCCCACGTGATCGCATACTGGTTGATGTCGGCCATGACCGCCCGTGCCGCTTCGGCCTTGAGCGCCTCGGGCGCGGCGAAGTCGGGGAACCCCTGCGACAGGTTGACGGCCCCATGCGCGTTGGCGAGCCGGGTCATCTCACGGATGACCGACTCGGTGAAGCGCAGGCTCTTCTGCGAGACGCGGATGGCCATGGGGGCTCCTGAGGGCGCTGGGACTGGTCCTACGATGCGCTCCGCAGTCTAACGGTCCGCACCGCTCGCCCCAATGCGCTCCTCGCACCGGCGAGGGCAAAGCCGCGACCGGCGCGCGGCGTTGACACGCTCCGGACGCTCACGCACCGTGGCCCGCTCGATGGACGGACAACGCGGCATCGCACGACGCATGGTGATCGGACTGCCTCCCGACGGCCTGGATGCGCGCTGGGAGAAGGACTTCGCCATGTTCCCGCCCGCTGGCGTGATCGTGTTCGCTCGCGACTTCCGCGACCTCGAGGACCTGCGCCGGCTCACCACGCACCTGCGGGCCTTGGCACGGCCGCGCCGGCTCTTCATCGCTCTCGACGAGGAGGGCGGCTGGGTGTCACAACTCGCCGGCCACCTCACGGTGCCGCCCAACGCGGCGCTGCTCGTGCGCGGCGCAGGCCCCGGCGACCTGGCGTTCGTCGCCGAGTGGACCGCGCGAAGGCTGCGCGCACTGGGGTTCGACTGGGACTTCGCGCCCGTGGCCGATGTGCACAGCGAGCCGAGCAACCCGGTGATCGGGCCGCGCGCACACGGGACCACGCCCGGCGCGGTCACCGCGGCACTCCGCGACGTGCTGCAGGGCTTCCGCCGCGGCCGTGTCGCCTCGTGCCTCAAGCACTTCCCCGGCCATGGCGACACCGAGCGCGACTCGCACCACATGCTGCCCGTCTGCCGCGCCGACCGCGCCACGCTCGAGGCCCGCGAGCTGGAGCCGTTCCGCGCCCTGCGCGAGGCCGACAGTGTGATGAGCGCACATGTCATGTACCCGGCGCTCGACGCCGACCGGCCGGGCACGTTCTCACCCGGCATCCTCACCACGCTGCTCCGCGAGCAGATCGGCTACGAGGGCGTGTGCATCACTGACGCACTCGAGATGCAGGGCGCGGCCGCCGGCCGCACTCCCGCCGAGACGAGCCTCGCGGCGCTCGCCGCGGGCGCCGATCTGCTGTTGCATGCGCACTGGAACGAGGGGATCCGTCGGGCGCGCCTCGAGCTCGGTGACGCGCTCGTCGAGGGCCGCATCGAACGCGCCCGCTTCGAGGCGTCGCGCCCGCGCCTGGCCGCATTCGACCGCGCACACCCCGAGCCCGACCGCGACGACCTGAGCGTGCCACTGGCGCAGCTCACGCCGGCCGACTGGGAGGCGCGGCTCACGGCGATCATCGAGCGCGGGTTGATCGCGCGCGGCACGCTGCCACCGCCCGGACCGATGCGCGTCGAATCACCCGACTTCGCGCACGGCGAACCGCTCGCGCACTCCCTGCGCGATGCCGGGCTCCAGGTGACCGACGGCCAGGCCGCCTGGCAGGTGATCGCCGTGGCCTCCCGCATACCACTCACGCCCGAGCGCCTCACCGAGCTGCGCGCGCAGTGCGCTGCGCGGCCGACCGTGCTGCTCGGACTCCAGAACGACGCGTTCCTCGATCAGCTGCCCGAGGCGAGCCTGCGGATCTCGGCCGCCGACTGCACGCCGCTCACGCGCCGTGTGGTGGCGCGCCGACTGGCGGGCCCGAGGGCGGGAGCGCACCCCCCTCGCCCCCCCGAGCCGAGTGGCGGGCCACGCCAGCCCGCCCCACTAGCGCGTGCCCCGCCGGCAGCGCGCACGCGCTCCTTCGCGGCGTTGATCTCCTCGGTGATGCGCGGGCGCACCTCTTCCTCGCGGCGCGTGCGCTCGGCCTCGTCGGCGATGGTGCCGATCGTCTCCTGCACCGTCATCTCGATGTTGCCGCCGAGCTGGATGTCGGTGCCGCGGCCGGCCATGTTGGTGGCGATGGTG
>CADEFY010000416.1 GCA_902826705.1 uncultured bacterium | reverse complement strand
GCTGTGCACGTTCACCGGCGCGCCGGGGCAGCGCACGCTCGCCTCGTACATCGCGGTGCCGGGCGTCTACGCCGCGGGCCGGCTCGATGCCGACAGCGAGGGCCTGCTGGTGCTCACCGATGACGGCGCGCTCCAGGCGCGCCTCACCGAACCGCGCTTCGGCCATGTCCGCACTTATTGGGTGCAGGTCGACGGCGAGCCTGACGCGGACGCGATCGCGCGACTCCAGCGCGGCGTCGAGCTGAGCGACGGGCTCACTCGCCCTGCCGAAGCGCGTCGCATCGTGCCGCCGCCACTTGCCGATCGCGATCCGCCGATCCGCGTGCGGCGCCACATCCCCACGAGTTGGCTCGAGCTGTCGCTGCGTGAGGGGCGCAACCGCCAGGTGCGGCGCATGACCGCGGCGGTGGGCCACCCGACGTTGCGACTCGTGCGCGTCGCGATGGGCCCGTGGTCGCTCGGCGATCTCGCGCCCGGAGCATGGCGCGAGGCGCCGCCGCGGTGATCGCGCCGCGCGGACGTCAGTGCGGCAGGATCAGCGGGTGGAGCGACGAGACTGCCACCACCTGCGCATCCTGCAGGGCGTCGATCCGCACGTAGAGCGTCTCGCCCGCCGCGGCCACGGGCCACTGTGCTCGTGCGAGCGCGAGCGTGGTGTCCGAGGTCAGCGGCAGCTCGGCACGCGGCTCGAGCGTGGCGTCGAGCAGCGTGACCGAGTACAGCGCGGCCCCGGGCACGCTCGACCAGGCGAGCACCAGCGCATCGCCGCCCGCGGCGATCGCGCGCACCTCGATCATGGGGCGTGCCGCGGCTCCGGGGCCGCGCAGCGTATCGCCCGCGGGCGCGGGCGCGCGCGTCGCCCACCATCCCGCCGCAAGCACTGCGAGGGCCGCCATCGCCAGCGCCGGCGCGCGCGCGGGCCCCGCCCACCAGGCGGCGAGTCGCTGGCCCAATCCGGGTGCGGGTGCGGACACGATGCGCCGCTCTGCCGCTGCCGGGACGACGAGGTCGGCGATCGCGCCTGTGAGCCGGCGCGAAGCATCGGCCACATCGGCGCCCTCGGGCACGTGTGCGGCGGCCATGAAGTCGCGGTACTCGAGCACCAGTGCCGCGCAGCGCGGGCAGTCGCGCACATGTGCGGCGAGCGGGTGCTCGGGCGGCAGGGCGAGTGTGTGCTCGACCTGGTCCGCGGCGATGCAGTCCGTGTGGCTCATGCGCCCTCCGCTGCGGGGTGCGGGCCCATCGCCGCGCGCAGCTTGCGGCGGGCGCGCTGCAGCAGGCCGCGCGCGCCCGTCGCGTTCTCGAGCCCCAGGAGGCGGGTGATCTCCTCCACCGGCAGGCGTTCCTCGATCGACATCCAGAGCGCGGTGCGTTCGGTCTCATCGAGGTGCAGGTGCAGCAGGTCGCGCACGCGCCGCGCCGCCTGTTCGTCCTCGAGCACCGTCTGCGGATCGGGCAGCCCCGAGGGCAACTCGTCCAGATCCGCCCCATGGTCCACAACGAGCCGCGCCCGCGTCGCCTCGGTGATACAGCGATTGCGGGCGATCGCGAACAGCCACGAGGAGAAACTCGATCGCCCCGCGAACGAGGGAAGCGCTCGATACGCTCGCACCAGCACCTCCTGCGCCAGTTCCACCGCGCGTTCGTGATCGCGCGTGTAACGCATGCACCACAGGTACACCGATCGCTGATGTCGCCCGAGCAGCTCCGAGCAGGCGGCCTGGCCGGCGGGGCCCTCGCGATCGGCGAGCGCGCGTCGGATCAGGTCCTCATCACTCGGGGTTGCGGGGTCAGCCGGCGTCATGGGGTGGGACTCCGGTGCGATGCGATCCGTCACAGCGGCCGGCGGCGGGCCCGCAGATCCCACGCTGTCAATGGGATACGACGCCCGCCCGGTCCTGTTCGGTCAGCCCGTGGATCGGCTGGTACTTCTCCCACAGGTAGTTGAGGTAGGGCTCCACCGACATCGGCTGGCCGGTCGCCCGCTGCACGACCTCGCCCGGCGTGAATTTGCTGCCGTGCTGATAGAGCTGCGTGCGCAGCCATCCGTGCAGGGTGCCGAACTCGCCCTGGGTGATCTGCCTGGCGATCTCGGGGTGCTGCCGCACGGCGGCCGCGTAGAACTGCGCGCTCAGGATGTTGCCGAGCGTGTAGCCCTGGAACGCGCCGCCGATCGGGCCCGCGAACCAGTGCACGTCCTGCAGCACGCCGTCGCGATCGTCCGGCACGGGGATGCCGAGGTCCTCCTCGAAGCGCTCCCGCCACACGCGCGCCAGGTCCTTCACGGCGAGCTTGCCCTCGAGCAGGTCGAGCTCG
>CADEFY010000415.1 GCA_902826705.1 uncultured bacterium | reverse complement strand
GAAGGGCAAGTTCCTCGGCAACAACTTCGACGAGGTCGCCTGCGTGCCCTACACCGTGGTCGACAAGTACTGGACCGCGCCCAACAGCGCTCCGCCGTGGGTGCCACGCAAGGGCGAGCTGTTCCTCGACGCGATCGCGGTCTCACCCGACCAGAGTGAGCTGGCGATGCAGCAGATCGGCGAGGTGCTGCGTGTGCGCCGCCAGTTGCCGAGCAACAAGATGAACGACTTCGTGGTGTTCAGCGACGATGCGTTCCTGTCGCTCTACAACACCGTCACGGGCGGCATCGTGGCACTGATGACGCTGATCTCGTCGATCTCGCTGCTCGTGGGCGGCATCGGCGTGATGAACATCATGCTGGTGGCGGTGACGGAGCGGACACGTGAGATCGGCGTGCGCAAGGCGCTCGGCGCCCCACGCAAGGCGATCCTGCTGCAGTTCCTCGTGGAGTCGGTGCTGCTCACGGCGGTCGGCGGATTGTTCGGCGTGCTGCTCGGTGCGGGCGTCTCGGGGCTCGTGCGCCTGCTGAGTCCGCTGCCCACGTTCGTCTCGCCGTGGTCGGTGGTGCTCGCGCTGGGCTTCTCCGCACTCGTCGGCGTCTTCTTCGGGCTGTACCCCGCCATGCGCGCCTCGCGGCTCGATCCGGTGGAGTCGCTGCGCTACGAGTAGTGCGCGGCACGGGGCTTGGCTTTCGGGTAGATTCTGCGCCCCATGTCCCGCACCCTCGAAGCCCCCACGCCGCGCAGCAGCGCGCTCTCGGACATCCACATCCGGGGAGCGCGCGAGCACAATCTGCAGGACCTCTCGCTGCGGCTGCCGCGACAGAGCCTGATCGTGATCACCGGCGTCTCGGGCTCGGGCAAGTCGTCGCTGGCGTTCGACACGCTCTACGCAGAGGGTCAGCGGCGCTACGTGGAGTCGCTGAGCGCTTACGCACGGCAGTTCCTCGGGCAGATGGAGAAGCCCGACGTCGATGCGATCGAGGGCCTCTCGCCGGCCATCGCGATCGAACAGAAGGGCGCCGGGTCGAACCCGCGTTCCACAGTGGCCACGATCACGGAGGTGTACGACTACCTCCGCCTGCTGTTCTCGCGAGTCGGGGCGCGCCACTGCCCGCAGTGTGACACCCCGCTCGCGCGCCGCAGCGTGCAGGAGATGGTGGATCAGCTGCTCACCGATCTCGCCGGGCAGCGGGTCTCGCTGCTGGCGCCCGTGGTGCGCGGCCGCAAGGGCGAGTATCGCAAGGAGCTCGAGCAGTTCCATAAGCAGGGGTACCTGCGCGCACGCATCGACGGAGCCTGGGTCGAACTCGAGGATCCACCGGCGCTCAAGCGGCACCAGCGCCACGATGTCGAGGTGGTGGTGGACCGACTCAAGGTGCAGCGCGACGACCGCGGTCGCCTCACGGAGTCGCTGGAGGCGGCGATCAAGCTGGGCGAGGGCCTGGTCGTGGTGGCACGCGAGGGTGCGGAGGACCTTCCGCTCAGCATCGGCGCCACATGCCCCAAGTGCGGCACGGCGATCGACGACCTGGAGCCGCGGCACTTCTCGTTCAACTCGCCCTACGGAGCATGCAAGGAGTGCGATGGCCTGGGTACGCGGCTTCGCATCGACCCCGAGCGCGTGATCCCGGATCCCGGCAAGAGCCTGGCGGAGGGGGCGATCGCGTCCATGGGGGACGCCGGCGGCACCTGGACGGGCGGCACGCTCCGCGGCCTCGCGCGCACGTTCAAGTTCTCGCTCGACACCCCCTGGAAGCAGTTGCCGATCAAGGTGCGGCGCCTGATCCTCCACGGTGCGGGCGATGAGGAAGTGCGGTTCGAGTACAAGACGTCCAAGGGCTCGACGTTCGTCCATCGCTCGGAGTGGCGCGGCGTCCTGCCCGACCTCGAGCGACGCTACCGCCAGAGCTCGAGCGAGACCGTGCGGCGCTGGATCGGCTCGCTCATGAACCCGACACCCTGCGAGGCCTGCGCCGGCCAGCGGCTGCAGCCGGCCAGCCGGGCGGTGCGGATCGAGGGCGAGAACATCGCGCAATGGACCGCGCTGTCCGTGGGGCAGGCACGGGCGCGAGCCGACGGACTGCACTTCAAGGGGGGCGAGGCCACGATCACCGCGCCGATCCTGAAGGAGATCCGCAGCCGGTTGGGGTTCCTGGAGGACGTGGGCCTCGGCTACCTGACGCTCGACCGCAGCGCCGGCTCCCTCGCCGGCGGTGAGGCGCAGCGCATCCGGCTCGCCACGCAGATCGGATCGCAGCTCACGGGCGTGCTCTACATCCTGGACGAGCCGTCGATCGGGTTGCACCAGCGCGACAACGAG
>CADEFY010000414.1 GCA_902826705.1 uncultured bacterium | reverse complement strand
CCCGTGCCGCGCTGGCAGGCGGCCGCGTGGGACACGGTGATCCCGCTGTTCCGCGAGGTGGTCGCCACGCGCTCGGTGACGCAACCGATCGGCGGCTACCTGGTGCCACAGGAGTGGACCGAGGCGATCGACCGCCTGCGCCTGCATGGCGTGCGCACGCGGGTGCTCACGTCCGCGCATCGCGACTCGGCGGAGCGCGTGCGCATCGTGCGCTGGTCGCTGGGCCGCGAGCCGTACGAGGGCCGCGTGCGCGTGAGCGCCGACAGCCTGGCACCCGAGCGATCGCTCGCCACGTTCCGCGCAGGCGATGTCTGGGTGCCGCTCGACCAGCCCTCTGCCGGCGTGGCCGTGCATCTGCTCGAGGCCGCCTCGCCCGACGGACTCCTGCAGTGGGGGTTCCTGCACACGATCCTGCAGCGCAAGGAGTACGGCGAGGACTATGTGGTCGACCCGCTGGGGCAGTGGATGATGGCGCGCGACCCCAAGCTGGCGGCGGCGTTCCGCGACGCGCTGGCAGCCGATCCGGCGTTCGCCAAGGACCCCGGCGCGCGCGTCGACTTCTTCTACACGCGCTCGCCATGGATGGATCGCGAGCAGGGGCTGATGCCGTTCGCGCGGCTGATGCGGCCGGTGCCGGAGACGGCGCTGGTGGCACTGCCGGGCGGCGCCCCGACGCCCGCACCGACCTCGACGCCGAAGCGCTGAAGGCCCGCAACCCGTTGTGAGGGTTGAGGTTTCCGGCAACCCTCCGGTCATCTCGCGGACGCCACGCGCGCTGCGCCTGTGCTAGCCTCCCTGCGCTCTCACCCTGCCAGGCCCGAGCCCAGACCATGCACATCCTGCTCTTCCGACACGGCCCCGCTGGCGAACGCGATCCCCTGCGCTGGCCCGATGACCGCGATCGCCCGCTCACCGACAAGGGGCGCGCGCGCACGCGTGACGCGGCGCGCGGGCTGGTCGCGCTCGAACCCTCGCTCACTCGCATCCTCACCAGCCCGCTGGTGCGCGCCGCCGACACGGCCGCGCTGCTCGCCGCCGAAGCCGAGGAGGCGGGCCGGCCCGAAGTGCTCGAAGCGCTCGCGCCCGGAGGCTCGTGGCGCGAGGTGATGGCGCGGCTGCAGGAGGAACCGGCTGACGCCCGGGTCGCGCTGGTGGGGCATGAGCCGGACCTCGGCAAGCTCGCGGGCGTGCTGCTGTTCGGCGCACCGGCGGCGCTGCCGCTCAAGAAGGCGGGCGCCTGCCTGATCGCATTCGAGGGCCGCGCCGACTTCGGCGGCGGCGCCCTGCGATGGCTGCTCACCCCGCGCCTCGTGCGCGGCCTGAACCGCAAGAAGGGCGCACACGCATGACCGAACCGCATACCTACGGCACGCTCGCACCGCCTTACCCGGGCAAGCTGTTCATCGTCGAGGGCATCGACGGCTCGGGCAAGAGCACGCAGCTCACGCTGCTGTCGCAGTGGCTCAAGAGCGAGGGGCACCTGGTGGTGTTCAGCGAGTGGAACTCCTCGCAGGTGGTGCGCGCCACCACCTCGCGCGGCAAGAAGCAGAAGCTGCTCACCCCCACCACGTTCTCGCTCATCCACGCCACCGACTTCGCCGACCGGCTCGAGCAGCAGATCGTGCCGGCGCTCAAGGCGGGCGCCGTGGTGCTGGCGGACCGCTACGTGTTCACCGCGTTCGCCCGCGACGTGGCGCGCGGTGTGAGCGCGCCATGGGTGCGCGCGCTGTATCGCTTCGCGGTGCGCCCGTCCCTCGCCATCTACTTCCGCGTTCCCCTCGACGTCGCGCTGTACCGCATCCTGTCGGGCCGGCCGCGGCTCAAGTGGTACGAGGCCGGCATGGACCTGGGGCTGCACGCCGACCCGACCGAGTCGTACAAGCTGTTCCAAGCGCGCATCCAATCCGAGTACGAGCGCATCGTGCACGAGTACGGGCTCGCGGTCATGGACGCCACGCGCCCCGTCGAGGTGCAGCAGCGCGCGCTGCGCGCGCTGATCTCGCCCTACCTGCGAGGCGAAGCGCCGGCTCCGGCGCACGACCCCGACTCGCCGCTGCTCGTGCACCCGGCCCTCGTGGGAGGTGCGCGATGAAGCGACTCGAGACCTACGGCGAGCCGCTCGCCGGGGTGCGACTCGATGACCTCTCGGGCTGGCTGATCGTGCTCGAGGGCACCGACGGCGTGGGGCGCACCACGCACGTCGACCGGCTGCGTGCGCACCTCGAACGGCTGGGCTACGCGGTGGCCGAGACGGGACTGTCGCGGTCCGACCTGGCCAGCCGGGGCATCCGCCGCGCCAAGCAGGGCAACACGCTCGGCTCGCGTGCATTCAATCTGTTCT
>CADEFY010000413.1 GCA_902826705.1 uncultured bacterium | reverse complement strand
AACTGCGTCGGCGTGAATCGGCTGGAGCCGTCCGCCAGCGGCGTGCGCACGCGGGCGCGCACGCGACCGCCGCGCACCTCGGGGGCGAGCCGTTCCCCGTCGAGCCGCAGCTCGAGCTGGTCGAATGCGCCCTCCACCTGCGCCTCGAACACCGGGCTCCCGTGCGCGAGGATCGGCGGCGCTCCGAGGTCCGCAGCTCCGGCGATCCGCAGCGACGCGATGCGCGGCCGCGCACGCGCGAACCATCGTGCGAGCCCGGCCGCGATCGCCGCGGCTTCGAGCTGCTGCGCGGCGGGCGTGGCGAGCCGCGCTTCGGTGGGTGGGTAGGTGATGTGGCTCGACTCGGTGAGCAGCGCCGGCGCCGCGCTCTGGCGCAGCACGAGGAAGTTGCCGGGGATCAGCCGTGAGGGCGTGATCCCCAGGTGGCGCGTGAGCGAACGGTGCACGTCCTCGGCCAGCTCCAGCGCCGGGCCGTCGTCTCCCAGTTGGTGGTAGACCTGCGTCTCGTTGACGTCGTGCCGGGCGCCCGGATCGGCATTGTGGTGGATCGACACGAACGCCTCGGGCTGCCACGCGTTGACCATCGCGACGCGCGCCGTCAGATCCACGCGCAGCGTGCTGTCGGCGGGCGAGACGAAGTCGCGATCGCGCTCGCGCGTCAGCAGTACCTCGGCGCCGGCCGCGCGCAGCAGCGCCGCGAGTGCGCGGGCCACGCCCAGGTTGGCCTCCGCCTCGGTCAGCCCGTTCACGCCCAGCGCGCCCCGGAACACGCCGCCATGGCCGGGATCGAGCGCGATGCGCCGGCCGGCGAGCGCGTGCCAGCCGGTCGTGTCCACGGCCTCCGCGGCCATCGCGTAGCCGGCGGGCGGCGGCGGCGCGACGGGTGGGGGCGGGGCGGACGCGGGCGGGTGCGCCGGCGCGCAGCCCGCCAGCAGCGCGGCCGCGAGGGCCGCCGCCGACCACCGCCTCCCTGCGGGTCGCGAGCGCATGCGAGCACGCTACAGGCTCGCCGGGCGCAGCGGCAACCGCCGATGCCAGAAGCGGTTCGGCCTTGCGAGCGCGCTCGCGCGCGTGCTAACTGTCCCCGTCCTTCCCGGCTTCCCGGTGCCGCTGGCCCGACCCGTTCGGGCCGCGCAGCTCCATGTGGTCCCTCATGAGGAGGCAGTCATGAAGCGGCGCATCGCATCCGCCCTGGCCCTGGCCCTCGCTCTCGCGGTCGCCGCGGGGTGTGGCGGCGGCGGCTCGGCCAAGAACGAACTGGTGATCGGCGAGTACGGCTCGCTCACCGGCAACGACGCCACGTTCGGCCAGTCCACCAAGATGGGCGTCGAGCTGGCGCTCGCGGAGCTGACGGCGCAGTCGCAGGGCATGATCGGCGGGCTGCCGGTGCGCGTGGTGGTCGAGGACGACCAGGGCCGCGCCGAGGAAGCGGCCACGGTGGTGCAGAAGCTCATCAACCAGGACCGCGTGATCTCGGTGATCGGCGAGGTCGCCTCGTCGCGCTCGCTCGCGGCCGCTCCCATCTGTCAGGCGGCCGGCATCCCGATGATCTCGCCCAGCTCGACCAATCCCAAGGTGACCGAGGTCGGCGACTTCATCTTCCGCATGTGCTTCATCGATCCGTTCCAGGGCACCGTGATGGCCAAGTTCGCCGCGCAGAACCTGGGGCTCAAGCGCGTCGCGGTGCTCAAGGACGTCAAGAGCGACTACTCGGTGGGGCTGACCGAGTTCTTCAGCGAGGCCTTCAAGGCCGCCGGCGGCACGATCGTGGCGGAGCAGGCGTACTCGGCGGGCGACCAGGACTTCAGCGCACAGCTCACCGGCATCAAGGCCAAGAACCCCGAGGCGATCTTCGTGCCCGGCTACTACACCGAGGTCGGGCTGATCGCGCGCAAGGCGCGCGAGCTGGGTCTGACCATGCCGATCCTGGGCGGCGACGGCTGGGAGAGCGAGCAGCTGCTCGAGATCGGCGGCGAGGCGCTCAACGGCGCGTACTACTCCAACCACTTCGCGGTCGACAACCCGGATCCGCGGCTGCAGGACTGGCTCAAGCGCTTCAAGGAGAAGAACGGCAAGGAGCCCGATGCGATCGCCGGACTGGCCTACGACGCGGCCATGGTGCTCTTCGCGCATCTCGAGACGATGAGCCGCGAGGACGCCGATCTGTTCCAGGCGCTGGGCTCGACGCAGGTCGACAACCCCAAGCGCGCCGAGGCGCTCAAGAAGCTGCGCGATCGGATCGCCGGCACCAAGGACTTCCCCGGCGTGACGGGCAACATCATGCTCGACGCCGATCGCAACGCCACCAAGCCGGCGGGGGTGATCGAGGTCAAGGGCGGCAAGAAGGTTTACAAC
>CADEFY010000412.1 GCA_902826705.1 uncultured bacterium | reverse complement strand
ATGGAGGCGCTGGGCCAGCTCACCGGCGGCGTGGCGCACGACTTCAACAACCTCCTGGCCGCGATCCTCGGCCGCACACAGCTGCTCGCCAACACGATCAGCGAGCCCGACGTGCGCCGCCAGCTCGCCGTGATCGAGCAGGCCGCGATCGACGGCGCGCAGACCGTGCGCCGCGTGCAGGAGTTCACGCGCGTGCGCGCCGACGAGCGGTTCCGCACGCTCGATGTGAACCAGGTGCTGCTCGATGTGATCGAGCTCACGCGTCCGGCCTGGGAGGCCAGCGCCAAGCGCCGCGGCGTGGTGATCGACGTGCATCTGGAACTGGCCGCCACACTGCGTATGGCGGGCAACGACTCCGAGCTGCGCGAGGTGTTCACCAACCTGATCCTCAACGCGGTCGACGCCATGCCGCGTGGCGGCGACCTGTGGGTGGCGTCGGAGAACAACGACGATGCGGTGCGTGTGCAGGTGCGCGACTCCGGCACGGGCATGGACGACGAGACGCGCTCGCGCATCTTCGACCCGTTCTTCACCACCAAGGACGTCAAGGGCACCGGCCTGGGGTTGTCGGTGGCCTACGGCATCGTGTCCCGCCACCACGGCCGCATCAGCGTCGAGAGCGAACCCGGCGCAGGCACGGTGTTCACGCTGGACTTCCCGGTGGGCGAGGTGGAGCGCGAGGACACGCCGGAGTCGCGCATCGGGCCGATCCCGCCGCAGCGCGTGCTGGTGGTGGACGACGAGCCCTCGGTGCTCAACGTGCTCGCCGACCTGCTCACCGCCATGGGCCACGACGTCACGCCTGCGCTCGGCGGGCCCGCCGGGCTCGAGGCGCTGGCGCGCGAGGCGTTCGACGTCGTGTTCTCCGACCTCGGCATGCCGGAGGTGAACGGCTGGGACCTCGCCGCGTCGGCCAAGCGCATGTACCCGCGCGGCGCGGTCATCCTGGTGACGGGCTGGGGATTCCAGCTCGAAGAGGACGCGGCCGCCTCGCGCGGCGTGGACCTGGTGCTGGCCAAGCCGTTCTCATGGGAGGACGTCGAGGGCGCGATGCGCACGGTCACCGACGCCGCGCCCCCCAAGCCGTTCGCGGCGTAGTCTCGCGCGTCGCTCACGGCGCCGCCGTGGCCAGATAGCGCATCAGGTCGTGCGCGTCGGCGTTGGGCAGGCCGCCGCCCAGCAGCGCCACGCGTGCCACGCCCTCGGGGTTGACCAGCACCCAGCCGGGCGCAGGCGTGCGCGTGACGGGATCCCAGAGCCCGAACATCGCGGTCACCTCCGCCGTCCCATCCGCCAGCGTGAGCAACTGCCGCGTCTCGCGCGCGCCGAGCCGGGCCAGCGTCTGGGGCTTCTCGACGCACACCGCCACCACGCGCACGCCGTCGGGTTCGAGCAGGCGAGCCAGGGTGTCGATCCGCGCCAGCGACTCGCGGCCGCCGGCGAACACCAGCGCGATCCACTCGCCGCGCAGCGAGCTGAGCTTGTGGCTGCGGCCGCGCGAATCCTCGAGCGTGAAGTCCGGCACGCGTTCGCCGATCGCGATGCGCGCCGACGTCTCGCCGCGCGAGACCGGGCCGCCGGTGCCCCGTGCATCGGCCGGGGGCGTGGCGTTGCCGCCGCCGCGCTTGTCGCCCTCCTGCGCGCGCAGCGGCGCGGTCAGCGTGAGCAGGCAGAGCGCTGCGAACGAGACGATCCTGACGGGAACGCGTGGGACTCGCGTGAGCATGACCGCACCTCCGTCCGGCCGGAGCGGGGCCCCGGCTCTCGGGCTGCGTGTCTCACGACTGCTGCGGAGTGAGGCGGCAGCCCCTACTCGGGCACCGAGGCCGATGCGACGGCGTCGCGCAACGCGCGGAGGTTGGCCTCCGGCGTGCGGGGCGACATCGAACAGCCCGGTGCGACCAGCCATCGCCGCCCGCCGGTCTCGGCGAGCGCACGACGGTATCGTTCCAGCACGCGCGTGGGCGTGGCGTCCTGCAGCGAGCCGTCATGGTCGATGCCACCCATGACCGCCCCCGGCAGGCGCGCGAGCGCCTCGGCGAGTGTCGGGTTGTCCGGCAGCGACGCGTCCCACGAGAACGCGCCCACGGGGTAGTCGGCGAACTCGAACAGCAGCGCCTGGTCCTTGCACACATGCAGCGTGTGATAGGGCGACTCGCCGAACGCGGCCAGCAGTCGCAGGTCGTACGGCCTCGACCACTCGCGCAGCGCGTCGGCGTCCATGAACGCGCGGCAGCCCCAGTCGACCGTGGCCAGGTAGAGCCCGTCGGCCCCGGCGTCGCGATACGCGCGAACGGTGCGCTCGAACACCCGCGTCACCGTCTCGAGTGCGGTGCGCACGCTCGGAGCATGCGTGAGCATGGGCTCGCGCAGGCGGCC
>CADEFY010000411.1 GCA_902826705.1 uncultured bacterium | reverse complement strand
ATGGATGGGCTGGCCCGGGGCCCAGCCCCCCCGCTCAGCCCTCGAACGCGCTGCGGCCGGTGCGGATGCGCTCGATGATCGCCGAGCTCGACAACCACTCGCGCAGCGCGATGCGCACCACCTGGCCGCCGCGCGCCTCCACGCTCTCGCGCCCGACGATCTGCTCCAGTGCGTAGTCGGCTCCTTTGGCGAGCACGTCGGGCGCCACCGCCTCGATCAGCGCGAGCGGCGTGTCGTCCTCGAACCGCACCGCCAGATCGACGCACGCGAGCGCGGCGACGAGCGCGAGCCGGTCGGCCTCGCCGACGATGGGCCGCGAAGGGCCCTTGAGTCGGCGCACCGAGGCATCGCTGTTGACCCCGACCACCAGCCGGTCGCCCAGTGCGCGGGCGTCCTCGAGGTACTCGACGTGCCCGCGATGCAGCAGGTCGTAGACGCCGTTCGTGAACACGATCGTCTCTCCGCGTGCGCGCCACGCCGCGAGCCGCGCGCGCGCGTCGTCGGGCAGCACGCCCGCATCGCTCACGTGAGCGCCCCGTGCAGCGAGCCCTCGAGCTGGTCGGGTGCGCAGGTGGCCGTGCCGACCTCGCGGATCACCACGCCGGCCGCGTGGTTGGCGAGATAGCAGGCCTCGGGGTAGTCCGCCCCCGCCGCGAGCGCCAGGGCCACCACGCTCACCACCGTGTCGCCGGCGCCGGTCACATCGAACACCTCGCGCGCCACGGTCGGTAGATGCGTGTAACGCCCGGACTTCTCGAACAGGCTCATGCCGTCGGCGCCACGCGTGATGAGCGCGCACTCGAGGTCGAGCCGCTTCTGCAGGCCCCAACCCACCGCCTGGAGGCTCGCATCGTCGGTGACGCGCTGGCCCATCACGTAACCGGCCTCGTGCTGATTGGGCGTGACGATGCTCACGCCGCGATACGAGTCGATGTGCGATTCCTTGGGGTCGACCGCGATCGGGATGCCCTGGCGCTTGGCCAGCCCGATCGCCTGCTCGAGTGTGGCGGACGAGATCACGCCCTTGCCGTAGTCACTCACGATCAGCCCCTCACATCGCGGCAGCTCACGCGCCAGCGCATCGAGCACCTGCTCGAGCGCTTCGCCCGAGAGGTCGGCGCGCGACTCCCAGTCGGCGCGCACCACCTGCTGCGAGTGCGCGATGACGCGCGTCTTGATCGTGGTGGGCCGCGTCGCGTCGCGCACGATGGCGCGCGTGTCCACGCCGCGCGCGACGAACGCATCGAACAACTGCTGCGCGCGCGGATCCTGCCCGACGACCCCCACCAGCACCGGCTCGGCGCCCAGCGCGCGCAGGTTGGCGGCCACGTTGCCGGCGCCGCCCAGCGAACTGGTCTCGCGCTCGACCTCGACGACCGGCACGGGCGCCTCGGGCGAGATGCGCTCGCTCCGGCCCCAGAGGTAGTGGTCGAGCATGAGGTCGCCGAGCACGAGCAGCCGGCGCCCGGCGAAGCGCGCGACGCGCTCGCGCAGCGAGACGAACGTGAACGGGGCGGTGGGCATGGGGCGCAGCGTAGTCGGGCCGCTCGTGGCCGCGCAACGGCGCGCGAGCTACTCGACCACGACCACGCGACGTGAGACGGCGTGCGAGGCCTGCTGCGCGCGAGCCAGGTACACGCCGGGACGCAGCCCGGCGGTGGGCCAGGCGAACTCGCGACGTGTGCCGCCTGCGACGCGCTCCCGTCGCAACTCTCGCCCGGCGAGATCGTGCAGCGACACCTCGAGTTCGCCGGGATCCGCCGACTCGAGGGCCAGTCGCATCGTGCCACGGGCGGGATGCGCGCCGAGCAGCGCGAGGCCGAGTCGGGAGGGCGAGAGCACCGGAGTCGCATCGAGAAGGGCATCGGGGATCACATGCGTGTACACCTGAGAGGTGCCACAACAGTTGCAACTGCAATTCACGGTCCATCGGTTCCAGACCACGAGTGCCCCGTCCGCTTCGTCTGTACGCACGGCCACGGGCACCTTGCCGAGATTCGTCTGTCCGGGGCTGACCAGCACGCCAGTATCTGGCCATGTGGGCTGCGTGAGGCCGTTCGCCTGCAGCGGGCGCACTCGCACCTGCTGCAGGCCGTCGCGCACCTCGCTCCACGCGAGCATGAACCCGTCGCCGTCCCCTGGACCGACCACCGCCGAGGACCCGGCTGGTGCGACGGCGACACCCTCAGGACCGAGCGGCTGCGAGCCGTCGGGCAGGACCACACGCAGGTGCGGCGCGCCGCCAGCGCTATCGATGGCGACCAGTCCGCCATTCGAGGTGGGGACCGCCCGATGGCGGCCGAATCGCAGACCCGAGGAGGTCCACCCAGGCGCGATCGATCCGCTCGGTGTGAGTCTGATCACGCGGAACTCGAGCGTGGTG
>CADEFY010000410.1 GCA_902826705.1 uncultured bacterium | reverse complement strand
GCCATTGACGGCTGCGATCGTGGGGATCTCGAGCGCCGTGAGCCGCGTGACGATCGCGCGCCCCGCCTCGAGCAGCGGCGCCAGCGCCTCGAACGGCTCGCCGCGGTCCTTGAGCGCCACCATGTGCGCCACATCGCCGCCCGAGCAGAATCCCCGACCCGCGCCGGTGATCACGAGCACGCGTGCATCGCTCGCGGCGACCCGATCCAGCGCCTCGATCAGCCGCTCGCGCATCTGGCCTGCGAACGCATTGAGCTTCTCGGGCCGGTGGAGCGTGATCACGGCCACGCCCTGGTCCTGGACGAGCTGGATGGTCTCGGCGTCGGGCAGTGGCATCGGGGGGCTCCGGGTGGGAGGTCGAGTGGCGCGAGGCGGGCACGCTATCCCCGCATCGGGGGCCCCGCAATCCGGCGTCCGGCACGCTCGAACGCATCGAGAGATGACAGGTCCGCGTCAGGACTGCCGGCGCCCCCTTGTCGCGCCCCGGTGCGTCCGTCACGATACGCACCATGGCACTCTCGACGCGCGCCCGGATCCGCAGACCCGACGGTTGAGTGGCCCACCCCACGGGTGGCGGGCCCATCCTCTTGGCGTAGCACGCGTCAGCACCAGCCCGTCGCCCGGCCTGGGATCGTCGATCCCAGCCCGAGATCCGCCGTTCGATCCCGCGACGGGAGGCCACAGGCCTCCTCGCCTGTCCGAGCAGTCCGCGACGCGGACCGCTCCACACGAAGGAGAGCCTCATGCGAAAGCGCCACTCCCTGCCCCTGCAGCTCGCGCTCATCGCCCTCGCCATCGTCGGCGCGGCGGCACTGGTCGGCGCTGCCGCCTCGCCGGGGAAGCCGTCCGCGCAGCTCGTGATCGCGAGCACCGTGGACGTGAAGGGCAAGACGAGCCCGTGCGGCTGCAGCATCCCCAAGGGCGGCTTCGCCCGCCGCGCCAGCTTCCTCGACAGCCTGCGTGCCCAGGACGGCGCGGTCGCGCTGGTCGATGCCGGCGGGTTCTTCCCCGAGCCCAACGACTACGAGGACAACGCCGCGTTCATGATGGAGACCATGGTGCTGCTGCATACCGATGCCGTGGGCATGGGTGAGAAGGAACTGCGCTGGGGTCGTGGGTTCCTCAAGGCGCAGATCGCGCGCACCAAGCTGCCCGTGGTGTGCGCCAACCTGCTCGACCGTCAGAGCAAGAAGCCGTTCGTCGCGACGTCGCTCGTGAAGAAGATCGGGTCGACCAAGGTCGGGTTCTTCGGGCTCATGAGCGACAAGGTCGACACGGGGCCCTCGCGCGATTCGCTGCTCGTCGAGGAGCCGACCGCGGCCGCCACGCGCACGGTTGCGGCACTCAAGAAGCAGGGCGCCACGGTGATCGTGCTGCTCTCGCAGCTCGGCAAGGTGGAGTCCGAGGACCTCGTGACCGCGGTGCCCGGCATCGACCTGGTGATCGTGGGCCGCAACGTGCCGCTGCTGCAGAAGGGCCGCATGATCCTGAACACGCTGGCGTGCTACGGCGGGGAGCAGGGCCAGTACCTCGGCGTGTCGCGCCTCGACCTCTCGCCGCAGGGCCGCATGACGAGCGGCGTGAACGAGATGAGCATCCTCGACCCCACGGTGCCCGAGCATCCGCAAGTGCTCGCCGCGGTCAAGGGATTCGAGGAGGCATTCAACGAGAAGCTGCGCCGGAAGGAGAAGGAGCGCGTCGCTTCCCAGGCCGGGGCGCAGACGAGCAACAACGGGCTCGAGGTGGACCACTTCCTGGGCGCCGAGGTGTGCGCGCGCTGCCATACGAGCGAAGCGGAGCAGTGGCGGACGACCGCGCATGCGCGCGCGTGGGAGACGCTCGTGGACCACAAGGTCGACGCCCGTCCCGACTGCATCCCGTGTCACGTGGTGGGCTACCAGAAGCCGGGAGGGTTCAAGACCGGCGACGACGCCGCCAAGCTCGCGGACGTGCAGTGCGAGAACTGTCACGGCATGGGCACGAACCATGAGAAGTACGCGGAGACGCGCATCACCGAGGCCACGTGCAAGGGCTGCCACGACGCCACAGCAAGTCCGCGGTTCGACTTCGCGCTCTTCGAGCCGCACATCCGCCACGTGAAGCCCGACGTGCTGCCCGAGCTGCCGGCCAAGCCCAAGGTGAGCAAGATGGTGGGATCGGCGACGATGGGCTCGAGTCACTGAGCCCGGGCGTGCTGCTGGAGCGCGGCTAGACCCGCTCCAGCAGCATCGCCATTCCCTGCCCGCCGCTCACGCAGAGCGTGGCGATGCCGTAGCGCCCGCCGGAGCGCGCGAGCTCGTGCACCAGCGCGACCACGATGCGCGCGCCGCTGCAACCGGTCGGGTGGCCCAGCGACACGCCGCCGCCATTGACGTTGAGGCGCTCGGGATCCA
>CADEFY010000409.1 GCA_902826705.1 uncultured bacterium | reverse complement strand
GTGACGTGGCCCGCCGCGCCGCTGCGCGCGCGGCTCACACGACCGGATCGCGGCCCGAACCGCGAGGGCGTGTTCGATGCGCTCGGCTCCGCCGGATTCGCGTGGGCGCCCTTCACCGACTTCGAGCCCACGCTCGATGTGCGATTCGAGCGACTCGACGAGCTGCGCACGCTCCCGGCGCCGCTGCAGGCGCTGGTGCGCCGCGGCCTCGGCTGGCTGGAGCGTCGGGCGCGCCTGCGGCTCGATTGGATCGCCGCGCGCGGGTTCGCCGCCGATTCGCGCGCGCATCGCGGCGAGACCGCGCGCGGCCTCGATGGACCCGGGCGCGCCAGCGACCACGCGCCGATCGCCGCGAGGATCGCATGGTGACGCCGCGGCGCCGGGCGATCGCGTGGGGCGTGGCGCTGCTGGCCGACGCACTCCAGTGGGTGCTCATGCCGTTCTTCCTCGCCGGTGCAGTCTCGCCGGTGGACGACGTACTCGACGTGGCGGTGGGGCTCGTGCTGTGGCGGCTGCTCGGCTGGCACTGGGCGCTGCTGCCCACGCTGGCCGCGGAACTGGTGCCCGGGCTCGACCTGGTGCCCACGTGGACCGCGGCCGTCTGGATCGTGACGAGGCGACGGGAGCGCGGATCGCCCGACTGAGCTCCGTCGTTGCGGTGCCGCGCGCACATGCCTACTCTGCTCGGCCCGCCACAACGCCGCCCGTCCCGACCGCCGAGGAGCACCGCATGGCCGCGCCCGACCCCGCACGCGACACGCTCGCCATCATCGGTGCGGGACCGGTCGGGCTCGAAGCCGCCGCCGCCGCACTCGCCGCCGGATTCGATGTGCACGTGTTCGAGCGCGGCGATGTCGCGGCGCATGTGCAGGCGTGGGGGCATGTGCCGATGTTCACGCCCTGGCGCTCCAACGTGGGGCCGGCGGCTCGCGCGCTGCTCGCGCGTCACGGCCGGCACGTGCCCGAGGACGACTCCTGCCCCACGGGTCACGAGTTCGCCGAGCGCGTGCTGCTGCCGCTGGCGGCCACGCCCGAGCTCGCGCCGCGAGTGCACACGCACGCACAGGTCGTTCAGGTGTCGCGGCGCGGTGCACTGCGCAGCGACGCGGCCGACGCGCCGCCGAGGGCCGACCGGCCGTTCCGGCTGCTCGTGCGCGACGCCGGCGGTCGCGAGAACCTGCTGCACGCCTTCGCGCTTCTCGATGCCTCGGGCGTGCTCGGCGCACCGTGTGCCATGGGCACCGGGGGCATCGCCGCGCGGCAGGAGCTCTACCTCGCGCCGCAGATGAGCTACCAGTGCGATGACGTGCTCGGTCTGCGCCGCGCGCGCCACGCCGGCAAGCGCACACTCGTCGTCGGCGGCGGCGCCGGCGCGGCCACATTGGTCGTGGCGCTCGCCCAGCTCGCGCGCGAAGTGCCGGGCACCAGCACGGCATGGGTGATGCGCGGCGATGGAACCCGGCTGCGAGGAGAGCGCGACGCCGATCCGCTCCCCGCGCGGGCGGCGCTCTTCGCCGCAGCGCGTGCAACGCTCGACGACAGCAGCGCAGCGATCACGCGGCTCACCGGCTGCGAGGTGGAGGCGTTCGAGTACAACTCCGCCACGCATCGTTATCGCGTCCAGCTCGCGCACGCCGACGGCGCGCGCACCGAGGAGGTGGATCAGGTGATCGGCCAGTGCGGGTACGGCGCCGAGCGGAGCGTGGTGCGGGAGCTGCAGCGTGCCGAGTGCCCGCGCACTGGCGGCTCACAGGCGCTCGCCGCGGCGCTGCACGGGGCTGGCTCCCGGGCCGAGGAGCTGCGCGCCACACTGGCGCACCTGTCCCACCCCGAGCCCGGCTACCTCGAGATCGGTGCGCGCGCGCACGCACGGCTGGGCGCATTCCTGCTGCCGCAGGGCCACGCGCACGTCGAGGTGGCGATCGCTCACCTCGCCACGCTGCGCGACCGCGCAAGCTGACGCGCGCGCTCGCACGCACCGCCCTTGCGGGCCGCCGTCCCGTGTGGTTGCCTCGCGGCGTCGCACCTCCCCCGTGCGACCCCCTCGGATCCGATGACCGTGCCTGCGCACCGCTCGCTGCGCGAGGTCGTGGCATGACCGGGAGTCCAAGGGGGATGGCATGACGGATGCGCCCAGCGTGGTGCAGTTGGTCGAGGAGAACCGGCGGCTGCGCGCCGAGCTCGATCGCCTGGGTCCGCTCGCCGAGGTCGGCCTGCTCTCTGCCGGCGCCGCGCACGACCTCAACAACCTGCTGCAGCTCGTCGCGGGCCATGCGGCGCTGCTGCAGCCCGACGCCCCCGCCGAGCGGGACGCCCTGCGCCGCCTGCACCTGGCCACCGAGTCCGCGTGCGGCCTGTCGCCGCGCCTGTCGCGGTGGGCCCGCGCCCACCCGCGACCGGG
>CADEFY010000408.1 GCA_902826705.1 uncultured bacterium | reverse complement strand
CCGAACCGGCGGCGCTGCTCGAGCTGCCGTGGGTGGCTCGTGCGCCGGACGAGAACTCGATCGCACGCTATCTGCTGCACGGCTGCTTCTCGCACGACGACTGCGTGTGGCGTGGTGTGCAGCAGCTTCCACCCGGGCACACGCTCGTCTGGCAGGGCGGGGTGGCGCGGCTGCGCCGCTACTGGCGGCCGTGGGACGCCCTGCTCACCGAACGCCCTGCGTGGTCACCGGCGGACAGCGCGCACTTCGCGCAGACGGCGCTCGCCAGTGCCGTCGCATCGCGCCTTCCGGGCGACGTGCCGTTCGGCGTGTTCCTCTCGGGCGGCGTCGACTCCGGGCTCGTGGCCACGCTGGCCGCGCGCGCTTCGGCGCGCCGCTTCCCCACATTCAGCCTGCGGCTGGCGCATCGCGGCTATGACGAGTCGGGTCTCGCTGCCGAGATGGCGCGCGGCATCGGCACCGAACATCACGTGCTCACCATGACCGAGCGCGAGGGCGAGGAGGCGCTGCTCGGCTGGGCCGACACCATGGACCAGCCGCTCGGCGACCCGAGCGTGCTCCCCACGTGGGCGCTCGCTCGCACCGCCGCAGAGCACGTGCCCGTGGTGCTCACCGGCGAGGGCGGCGATGAGCTGTTCGCCGGCTACCCCACCTATCTCGGGCACCGTCACGCCGCCTGGGTCGACCGCACCCCTTCGGCGCTCGCCGACGCCGCGCTCGCGCTCGCTCGCCGGTTCCGGCCGCGTCACCATCACGTCACGCTGGCGCACCTGCTGGAGCGGTTCCTGTCGGTGCGCGGCATGCCGGCGATGGAGCGGCACCTCGCATGGTGGGGCATCGCGCGCTCGGCTGACGCGCTCGCGCTCATGCACCCCGCACTGCGCGAGGGCGTGGAGCGCGATGCGCCGCTCGTGCACGCGCGCCGTCTCGAGCGCCAGTTGCGCGACATGGAGCTGATCCGGGGCGCCGATCCCCCGCTGGTGGCCTACCAGCTGCTCGACTTCGAGACCTATCTCTCGGGCGACCTGCTCACGAAGGTCGACCGCTGCACCATGGCGCACGGCGTCGAGTCGCGCGCACCGTTCCTGCGGCATTCGCTGATCGAGACGGCCTTGTCGCTGCCGGACACCGCCAAGCTGCGGGGCACGAGCGGCAAGTGGGCGCTCAAGCAGGCCGCGCGCGAGCTGCTTCCGCAGTCGGTGCTGAAGCGCCGCAAGCAGGGGTTCTCGCCGCCGTTCTCCGCCTGGGCGCGCGGCCCGTGGCGCGGTCTGGTGCTCGACCGGCTCTCCTCGGATCGCATCGAGGCGGCCGGCGTGCTGGACGCACCGCTCGTGCAGCGGCTGCTGCGCGAGCACCTCGAGGGACGCGAGGACCGCGGCCGCATGCTGTGGACGCTGCTCTCGCTGCAGGCATGGGCCGAGCAGTGGTGGCATGGGTCCGCGTCACGCCCCATGGCGCGTGAGAGCGCTTCGCCGCAGGATGCGGCGCTCATCGCGCGCTGATCACTCCGCGCGGGCGGGCCGCGGTGCCACGGCAGCGAATCCCGACGCGCAGGCGAAGCCGACCAGCAGCAGCAGGGAGAGGATCACCAGCGCCCCCGTGAGTCCCGCGTGGTCGGCGAACGCTCCCACGGGACCGATCAGCAGCGAGCCCAGCCCCCACGCCGCGCCCATCAGCAGACTCGAGATCGTGCCGGCGTGCGCGGGCGAGAGCTCCTGACCGAGGACGACATTCACCGGCAGCGAGGCCTGCAGCCCGAAGTACCCCACGAGCAGCGCGAGGATCGACCACGGCTGCGGCGCCAGGAAGAAGGCCGCGAAGAACGGCATCGCGACGAGGAATGACAGACGCACCACCGCGCGACCGCCGATCCGGTCGGCCACCCATCCGCCCATGAAGCCGCCGAGCGCGCCGAGCGTGAGGTATCCCGTCGTCAGGGCGCCGCCGGCTTCCACGCTCCACCCCTGCTCGCTCGCCCACAGCGGGAGGAAGGTGGCGAATCCGGAGGAGACCGCCGAGCGCGCCGCGACCGCGCCGTAGAGGAGCGCCAGCGGCTTCGCGATCGGCTTGAGGTCCGAGAGCCGGGTGGGGGTGCGCGGCGTGGGCGGCCCCGCCACCACATGGCGGAACCACAGCGCGAGCACCGCGCTCATGAGCAGTCCCGGGATCGCGGCCACCCAGGTGTGCGACAGCCCGAAGAGCCGCACCGTCGTGGTGGCGAAGAGCGGGCCGAGGGCCCAGCCCAGCGTCCCGCCGGTGATCCAGAACGACATCGCGATGCCGCGCTGCGGGCTGCTCGCGCCCGCGATCGAGGCCGTCTGCGGGTGGAACGCGGCCACGCCGACGCCGCCGAGCAGCAGCAGGATCAGGTTGAACAGGAAGAGAAGGACATGCACTTCCGA
>CADEFY010000407.1 GCA_902826705.1 uncultured bacterium | reverse complement strand
AGATCATCGGCTTCGCCTTCCAGGCGGCGCGCCGGCGTGCCAGCTCGTCATCGGCGACCTTGAGCGTCAGCGTGCGCTTGGGCACGTCGACTGCGATGACATCGCCGGTCCTGACCAGGGCGAGCGGCCCACCGATCGCGCTTTCGGGCGCCACGTGCAGCACGCACGCACCGTAGCTGGTCCCCGACATGCGCCCGTCCGAGATGCGCAGCATGTCGCGCACGCCCTGCTCGAGCAGCTTCTTCGGGATCGGCAGCATGCCCCATTCCGGGAAACCCGGACCGCCGAGCGGGCCGGCGCTCTTGAGGACGAGGACGGAATCCTTCGTCACGTCGAGCGCGGGATCGTCGAGCTTCGCCGCCATCTCGTTGTAGTCCTCGAACACAACCGCCGGGCCTTCATGCACCAGCAGCCGCTTCTCGGCGGCGGCATGCTTGATCACCGCGCCGTCCGGGCAGAGATTGCCGCGCAGCACCGCGAGACCGCCTTCGGGCGCCAGCGGCTTGTCGCGCGGCAGGATGACGTCGTCGTTGTGGACCGTGGCGCCTTCGAGCTCCTCGCCGAGCGTGCGGCCGCTGACGGTGCGGCAGTCGAGATGCAGCAGGTCCTTGAGCCGCGCCATCATCGCCGGCAGGCCGCCGGCGTAGAAGAAGTCCTCCATCAGGTACTTGCCCGACGGGCGCAGATTGGCGATCAGCGGCGTGCGCCGCGAGATGCGGTCGAAGCGGTCGAGATCCAGCTTGACGCCGACGCGGCCCGCCATCGCGACGAGATGGACGATCGCGTTGGTCGAGCCGGCGAGCGACATCGTCACCGTCACCGCGTTCTCGATCGCCTTCGCCGTCATCACGTCGCTCGGCTTCTGGTCCTCCCAGACCATCTCGACGATGCGCCGCCCCGAGGCGGTCGCCATGCGCGGATGCGCCGAGTCCGCAGCGGGGATCGCCGACGCGCCGGTGAGACTCATGCCCAGCGCCTCGGTCGCCGACATCATCGTCGCCGCGGTGCCCATGGTCATGCAGGTGCCGAAGGAGCGCGCGATGCCGTCCTCCATCTCGCCCCAGGCGCGCTCGTCGATGTTGCCGACCTTCTTCTCGGCCCAGTACTTCCACACGTCCGAGCCCGAGCCGAGCGTCTTGCCGTGCCAGTGGCCGCGCAGCATCGGGCCCGCCGGCACGAAGATCGTCGGGATGTTCATCGACGCGGCGCCCATGATCATCGCGGGCGTGGTCTTGTCGCAGCCGCCGAGCAGCACGCAGCCATCGATCGGGTTTGCGCGCAGCAGCTCCTCGACCTCCATCGCCAGCAGGTTGCGGTAGAGCATCGTCGTCGGCTTCATCATCGGCTCGCCGAGCGACATCGCCGGCATCTCGACCGGGAAGCCGCCGGCCTGCCACACGCCGCGCTTCACCTCGTCCGCGCGCAGCCGGAAATGCGCATGGCACGGATTCATCTCGCTCCAGGTGTTGACGATCGCGATCACCGGCTTGCCGGCATAGTCCTGCGCGCCGAAGCCCATCTGCTTGGTGCGTGATCGATGGCCGAAGGAGCGCAGATCGTTGACGCCGAACCAGCGGTGGCTGCGCAGCTCTTCGGGCTTCTTGCGGGGCATTGGCGTTCCTCTTGCGATGAAGGCGCGGATGCTCGGTCCGCGCGCGCGCCGCTGTCAACGCCGGCGGCGCGGGGGGACGGCTTCAGCCCGACGGCAGGTGGAGGTCTTCGCGCGTCGGCGCCCTGAAGGCACGCGCGGCGGCACGGGCGATGAAGTCCGCCGGCAACGCCAGACGGTACTTCGCCACGTGATAGGCGAGCGGCACCGGCCATTCGTAGACGCCGTCGGTCTTCAGGCTCCGCGTCATGACCGCCGAGGCCTACCTCGCCGCCCACTCGCTAGAGGACAGCGCGTTTGTCGCCGACTGACGGGGCCGCCGGCGCGGCGGTGCGGGCGGCGGCGGCGGACGTCCTGGCGCGGGTCGTCGAGGAACGCGTCGCCGTCGAGGAGTGCTTGCCGCGCGCCGCGGTGGCGGAGCGCGATCGCGCGTTGCTCGCCGCGCTCGTGCTCGGCGCGCTGCGCTGGCACCACCGTCTCGAGTGGCAAGTGGCGCGGTTGCTGTCTCGACCGCTGAAGCCGGGCCAGGCGCGGCTTGCGGCGCTGCTGCGCGTGGGGTTGCTCCAGCTGCAGGAGCTGCGCATCCCGGCGCACGCGGCCGTCTCGGCTACCGTCGATGCCGCCGCGCTCGTCGGCGCGCCGGGTGCCGCGGGGCTCGTCAATGCGGTACTGCGGCGGTATCAACGCGAGCGCGACGCGCTCGCGGTCGCGGCCGAGAGTGAGCCGGAGGCGCGCTACTCGCATCCGCGTTGGCTCCTCGATGCGGTGCGCGGCGACTATCCGCGCGACTGGTCGG
>CADEFY010000406.1 GCA_902826705.1 uncultured bacterium | reverse complement strand
GGGAGCGGCAGCCGCTGCACCGCATGCGCCGAGTCGCTCGGGACGGCGACATCGGGCGTCACGCCGCCGCCGCCGCGCACTTCTCGTCCGCCGCGGGTCCGGAAGACGGCGTGCGCCGCGGCGGAGTCCGCGTCGGTCGCTGCGTCCTCCTCATCGTCGGTGTGCGCGAGCGGATCGCGCACCGCGCGGTGCAGCGAACGGCCGCTCGGCGTGTGGTAGTAGGCCGTGGTCATCTGCACGGCCCCGGCGCGCGCGCGCAACGGGTAGAGGTTCTGCACCGAGCCCTTGCCGAAGCTCGGGGCGCCCACGACGACGGCGCGGTCCAGGTCCTGCAGCGCGCCTGCGACGATCTCGCTCGCCGAAGCACTGCCGCCATCGACGAGCACCGCGAGCGGCCAGCCGAGCTCGGGGTGCGTGGCAGTGGCGCTCTGCACCGAACCGACCGCCGGGTCGCGACCCTCCACGGACACGATCCGCGACCCCGTGGGCAGGAAGCCCCCGGCGATCGCGACCGCCTGCTCGATCACGCCGCCCGGATTGCCGCGCAGGTCGAGCACCGCGGCGCGGGCGCCGAGCCGACGCAAGGTGTCGATGGCCGCCGCGCACTCGCTCGCCGAACGCTCGTGGAACGTGGTGAGGCGCACGTAGCCCACACCCGGCGCGAGCAGGAATGCGTAGGGGACCGCCGGCACGCGCAGTCGCTCGCGCGTGAGCGTCACGGCCCGCGGCTCTCCTTCGCCCTCGCGCGCCACCATGAGCCGCACCGGGGTGCCGGCCGCGCCCATGAGATGTGCGCGCACCTCCTCGAGCCCCAGCCCGAACGTGGCCGTGCTGTCGATGCGCGTGATGAAGTCGCCCGCGCGCACCCCTTCGCGCCACGCAGGCGAACCCGGCAGCGGCGCGATCACGACCGGGTAGCCCTCGCGCACGTCGACCCACGCGCCGATGCCGTCTACATCCCCCGTGAGCGTGGTGCGATACGCCTCGAGTTCGCGCGGGTCGAGATAGCGCGATGCTGGGTCGAGGCCGCGCAGCATGCCCTTGAGCCCGCCGCGCATGACCTCACGCGGATCGACCTCGTCGACATAGCTCGTCTGCACCGCACGCAGCACCTCGACGAACTGGTCGAGCTGCGAGTACAGGTCACTCGAGGCACGCCCGCGTCCGGCCCACCACCCCACGGCGAACAGCACGCCGAGCAGGGCGCCGACGAGCACACGGCGACGGACCAAGGGACCTCCGGAGCGGCGCGTGGCGAGGGGCGTCAGTGGTGGCGCACTCGCCATCGGGACAGGCGGTTGGATGCGGCGATCGGGGCAGCGACTCTACCACGCAGGCGAGGCGGCCCGAGAGCCGCTCAGCGCACGGTCTGTGGCAGGCGCTTCGCGACCTCGGCCCACACGTGCTCGGCGATCGTGTCGGGATCCGCCGCGGCATCGAGCACCACCCAGCGCGCGGGATCCGCGGCGGCGAGAGCTCGGAACCGCGCCTGGACACGGGCATGGAAGTCCTGTGGCTCGCGGTCGATCCGGTTGGTGGAGCCCGGCGCCTGCGCGCGCCGCGACAGCCCGGCTTCGGCGGGCAGGTCGAAGAGCAGCGTGAGGTGCGGCGTGAGGCCACCCGTCGCCGCCCGGTTCCACTCCGTTAGCATGGCGGGATCGAGCCCGCGCCCTGCGCCCTGATAGGCGAGCGTCGAGTCCGCATATCGGTCGCAGACCACGATGCGGCCCGCGTCGAGCGCGGGACGGATCACCTCAGCGACGAGCTGCGCCCGCGAGGCCTGCATGAGGAACGCCTCGGCGAGCGCGACCGGCTGCTGCGCCGGATCCATCAGCAGCGCACGCACCCCCTCGGAGAGCGGAGTGCCGCCGGGTTCGCGGGTCACCAGCGGATCCCACCCGGCCGCTCGCAGCCGGGTGACGAGCCGCGCCGACTGGGTGGACTTGCCCGAGCCCTCCCCGCCCTCGAGGGTGATGAAGAGCCCGGGCGCTGCCACTACTTCGCCGCCGCCTTACGCCGCTTGCGCGCCGGCTTCGCGGCACGCTTGGGAGCGGGCTTGCCGTTGGCATGTCCGTTCATCGAGGGCGGCGCGCTGGCGGCCGCCTTGCGTGTGAGCGGCTTGGACTCCCGCACCAGCGTCGGCGCATCGGTGCGCATGCGCTTCTCGACCGCACGCGGATCGCGGATGTACTGCTCCACCAGCTCGCGCGCGGTGTCGTCCGGGATCTGCACGGGCGGCGACTTCTTGAAGTACGAACTCGGGGCGATCAGCGCGCCGGAGAGGCCCTTGTCGAGCGCCAGCTTCGCGCAGCGCACCGCGTCGATGACGAGGCCCGCCGAGTTGGGCGAGTCCCACACCTCGAGCTTCATCTCGAGGTTGAGCGGCACGTCGCCGAACGTGGTGCCCTCCATGC
>CADEFY010000405.1 GCA_902826705.1 uncultured bacterium | reverse complement strand
GAGAAGAACGTCTTGCCCTTGCGGCTGCGCTTCTCGGCGATCTCGCCCTCACCGCACTGCGGGCACTTCACGCCCACCGTGAACGGTTTGGTGAACTTGCACTCGGGCCGCCTCGAGCAGTGGATGTAGCGCCCGTAGGGACCGTTGCGTGCCACGAGCCCCGAGCCGCAGAGGTCGCACGTGCCCTCGACGGGCACGGGCAGTTCGCTCTGGTCGAGCGGCTGCGTGTGCTTGCAGTCCGGGTAGCCCGGGCAGGCGAGGAACGCGCCGTTGCGGCCGAACTTCTTGACGAGCTGGTGCTTGCCGCACGAGGGACAGGTGATGTCGGTGGCCTGCTGCAGGCTCGCCTTGATCTCCTTGGTCTTCTTCTTGGCGCTCTCGAGGTCGCGGCTGAGCGGATCCCACAACTCGCGCACCACCGACTGCCACCCGCGCTTGCCGTCCTCGACCTCGTCGAGCTCGGCCTCCATGTCCTTGGTGAACTCGACATTGAAGACGTCGCTGAACGTGTCCACCAGCAGCTGGGTGACGAGCATCCCCAGATCCGTGGGCTTGAGGCTGCGGCCCTCGCGTTCGATGTAGTCGCGCTTGGTGATCGTGGTCACGATCGTCGCGTACGTGCTCGGCCGGCCGATCCCCTCCTCCTCGAGCGTCTTGATGAGCGAGGCGTCGGTGTACCGCGGCGGCGGCTGCGTGAAGTGCTGCTCGGGGCGCAATGGCGCCTCGGCATCGCCCGTGGGCTCGGAGGCCACGCGCAGGGCCGTGCCCTGCGCCATCTCGGGCAGGCGCCCCTCGTCGGACTCCTCGTCCTCGTCGCGCCCCCACACCTTCAGCCAGCCGGGGAAGCGCAGGATGCTGCCAGAGGCGCGCAGGCCCAGCCGGCCCGCCTCGATGTCGACGGTGGTCTGGTCGGACTCCGAGGGCGTCGATTGCGAGGCGACGGCGCGCTTCCAGATGAGGTCGTAGAGCTTGAACTGCTCGTCGGTCAGGAACGGCCGGAGCGAAGCCGGCGTGCGCTCGACGGACGACGGGCGGATCGCCTCGTGCGCGTCCTGGGCGCCCTTCTTGGACTTGTAGAAGTTGGGCTTCTCGGGCACGTACTCGGCGCCGAACTCGCGCCCGAGCCAGGTGCGGATCTCGGCCAGCGCCTCGTTGGAGAGCCGGGTCGAGTCGGTACGCATGTAGGTGATCAGACCCACGCTGCCCTCACCCTTGACCTCGATGCCCTCATAGAGCTTCTGCGCGATCTGCATGGTGCGCTGGCTCGTGAAGCCGTAGCGGTTGCTCGCCGCCTGCTGCAACGTGGAGGTGATGAACGGCGGCACGGCGCCCTTCTTGCGGGGCTTGACCTCGATGTTGGCCACGCGCGCGGCGGCGGCAGCGAGCTCGTCGCCCAGCGCGCGCGCGCGGTCCCCGGCATCGGTGCCCACCAGGTGCCCGTCCTTGAGCTTGTCCTCGCCCACGCGCACCAGCTTGGCGGTGAAGCGCTCGCTCGCCGGCGTCTCGTAGTCCACCTCGAGCGTCCAGTACTCCTCGGGCACGAACGCGCGGATCTCGGCCTCGCGCTCGCAGATCAGTCGCAGGGCCACGCTCTGCACACGGCCCGCCGACAGGCCGTACTTGATCGTGCTCCAGACGAACGGGCTCACCTTGTAGCCCACCAGCCGGTCCAGCACGCGCCTCGCCTGCTGCGCGTTGACGAGGTTCATGTCGAGTTCACGCGGCGTCTTGAGCGCCTCGCTCACGGCGCGCTGCGTGATCTCGTTGAACGTGAGGCGGCGCAGCGGGCGTTTGGCGCTCTTGAGCGTCATGGCCAGGTGCCACGCGATGGCCTCGCCCTCGCGGTCGGGATCCGGCGCCAGGTAGATGTTGGCGGCGCGCTTGGCGGCCGCACGGATCTTTCCGAGCGCCTGGTTCTTGGTCTTGATCGGCACGTACTCGGGCTCGAAGTCGCGCTCGAGGTCCACGCCCAGCTGGCTCTTGGGCAGGTCCATGACGTGGCCGTTGGACGCCAGCACCATGAAGTCCTTGCCGAGGAACTTGGTGAGCGTCTTGGACTTGGTCGGCGACTCGACGATCACGAGGTTCTTGCCCTCGGCCTTGGCGCCGACGGAGGCGTCGAGTGCCGCTTCGTCCAGTTCCTCGACCGCGGTGCTGGCCTCGGCCGCCGCGCGCTGGGCACGCTTGCGCGGGGCCGGAGCCGAGGCGGCCTCGGCGCTGGCTGCGCGCTTCACTGCGGCCTTCTTCCGCGCGGCCGACTTCTTCTTGCTGGCGCCAGCCGCCGGACTAGTGCGCGATCTCGATGTCGCCATGCGTCGTGTCCCCTGGGCTCATCCCGTCTTCGACTTCGAGTGCCACGCGCGAGGCGATCTCCCGCGCGAGTTCGACATCCACTGGCCGCACGCCGATCCCCGCGAGGC
>CADEFY010000404.1 GCA_902826705.1 uncultured bacterium | reverse complement strand
CGCGAGCGCGACGAGCCGGGCCGCGAGCCGGTCCTCGCCCGGTCCCACCAGCGCCAGTACCTCGCGGCCCGCGGCGAGCAGCGCGCGCGCCAGCACCGCCGTGTGCGAGAGCGGCCACATCTTGGTCGGCCACGAGCCCGCGGGGACCAGACCCACCGTGCGCTCGGGCCGGGCGATGCCTGCGACGCGTAGGAGCTGCGCGGCCGCGTCGATCGCCGCAGGCGGCTGCGCGACGCTCGCGCGCATCGGCACTTCGGCCCCGCCTGCGGCACGCGCGAGCCGCAGGTGCACGGCCATCGCATGCTCGCGCGAACCGTCGGCTCCGCGCGTCTCACGCGGCACGGTGGCGGTGTAGAGCATGCGCCGGCCACGCAGGTCGTAGCCCCACACCGCACGGGCGCCGCTCGCGCGCGCGATCGCGGCGCTGCGGCTGTTGCCGAAGAAGTCCACGGCCACGGCGAACGGCTCGCGCCGCAGCCGTGCGATCACCGCACGCGTCGAGGCGTCCGTGCGCTCGATGCCGTGCACTCTCGCGATGTGCGGCAGGCCCTCGAGGAGCGGCGCGAAGCGCGACTCGGTCACCACATGCAGCGGAGCGCCGGCATGGCCCGCCGCGAGCGACTGCAACGCCGGTGTGGTGAGCACCACATCGCCCAGCGCGCGCAGCCGGATGGCCAGCACGGCGCCACTCATGAGCGCTGCACCACAGCCTGGGCCTCGCGGCGCGCCCACGCGTCGACGGCGAGCAGATGCTCGAACGACTCGACCGGTCCGACGTCGTGCGCCCCGAGCACGCGCGCGAGCACGTCCGGAAGCTCTCCGAGTGGCAGGGCACCATCGAGGAACGCGGCCACCGCCACTTCGTCCGCGGCGTTCACCACGCACGGCGCGGTGCCGCCGGCGCGGCCCGCGGCGAGCACGGTGTCGAATGCGGGGAACCGCCCGGCGGCGATCGGCTCGAGCATGAGCCCGGCGAGCGACTCCGGCCCCACGGGCGAGACGCTCCCACTCCAGCGCTCCGGCCACGAGAGCGCCAGCTGGATCGGCAGCCGCATATCCGCGTGCGCCGCCTGTGCGATCAGCGAGCCGTCACGGAAGCTGACCATGGCGTGCAGCAGCGCCTGCGGGTGCAGGACCGCGTCCACCTGGTCCCAGGCGAGGTCGAACAGCGCGTGAGCCTCGAGGATCTCGAGGCCCTTGTTGACCAGTGTGGCCGAGTCCGTGGTGATGCGCGCGCCCATCGCCCACACCGGGTGCGCCAGCACCTCCTCGCGGGTCGCGCGCCGCCAGTCGGGGTGACGCAGCAGCGGGCCGCCGGAGGCGGTGAGCGTCATGCGGTGCACCTCGGCCGGACTGCGTCCCAGCAGGCACTGCATGGCGGCGCTGTGCTCGCTGTCGATCGGCGTGAGTCGTCCGCCCGTGCGCGCACGTGCGGCGGCCACGAGCGGTGCGCCGACGACGAGCGTCTCCTTGTTGGCGAGCGCGAGATGCGCGCCGCGCTCGAGCACCGCGAGCGACGTGCCGAGTCCCGCGGCGCCGACGACCGCGTTGACGACGTCGGTCGCGGGCGCGGCGGCGGCGAGCCACGCGGCCGAGCCCGGCCCCACGCGCACCTCCGCGCCCGGAGCCGCCGCCTGCAGCCGCGACCGCGCGGACGCGGGATCGGCGGCGTGCTCGAGCGCGACCCAGCGCGGTCGCCACGTCTCGCACTGCACCGCCAGCGGCTCGAGCGAGCGACCGGCCGCGAGTGCGACGACCGAGAGCCGGTCCGGATGCCGTGCGGCCACCTCCAGCGTCTGGACGCCGATCGAGCCGGTCGAACCGAGCACGGCGAGCGAACGCGCTGACGTGGATGCAGGTGCGTGCGTGGTCATGGAAGTTGGAACACGACCATGCGCAGGAAGTGGTACACGAGCGGGGCGCCGAAGTAGAGCGAGTCGAAGCGGTCCAGCACGCCGCCGTGACCGGGGATCAGATCGGAGGCGTCCCCCGCATCGGCGTCGCGCTTGAGCAGCGACTCCACGAGGTCGCCCACCTGGCCGCCCACTCCCACGACCACGCCGACGCCGACCGCCTGCAGTGGCGACAGCCATGGCTCGCCGCCCGCGGGGCGCATGAACGTGAGCGAGGCGATGAGCGCCGCCGAGATCGCGAACACGAACCCGCCCACGACGCCCTCGAGGCTCTTGCGCGGGGAGATGTGCGTGAACGGTCGTGTACGGCCGAACGCACGCCCGACCAGGTAGGCGCCCGTGTCGCAGCCCCACGTGACGAGGAACGCGAACAGCACGAGCTTCATGCCGTCCACGTACGCCAGCCCGGCACGCCACGGGAGTTCCCGCAGCAGCACGAAGTGTGCGGAGAGCCAGCCCACGTAGAGCACGCCGAACGCGGTCACCGCCATGCTCTCGACGATGCCGCGTCGCTCGGG
>CADEFY010000403.1 GCA_902826705.1 uncultured bacterium | reverse complement strand
CTGCGCGCCGCGCTGGACCGTCGCCGGCAGAAAGGCCTGGACTGAGTGGGCAGCCCCATCGACCCGCTGGACGAGCGGCTCGCGGAACTGGCCGAATTGCCTCCCGATCACCCTGACCTGCTGGCGGTCCGATCCGACCCCCGGCGGTGGGCGCGGCTCGTTGTGCTGAGGGAGTTCCTGCACCCCACGATCCCGCAGGAGGCTGCACGGACATCGGACGCCGTGGCTCGACTTCGCGACGCCGTGCGCCGGGAACTCGATTCGTCGCCAACAAGCGCCTCCGACCACGGAGTACTGACTCGCCAACCCGGTCGCGATCCGATGCCGCTCGACGGGGCGCGCCGTTCCGTCGAGGGGGCCGGGCGGAGGCGGACTTGGAGACCCCTGCTCGTGGCCGCGGCCATTGCGGCCGCTGTCGCCATCGCGGTCGTGTCGCGGTGGAACGACCCGTCGGGGACCATGCGGGGCACGCGCACCGATTCGATTCGGCTCGAGGCGCCGAGTCTCGCGAATGAGCGTGTGTTGCTGCGCTGGAGTCCGGCCATCGGTGCCGACGCCTATGAAGTGACGCTCCTGTCCAACTCTCTCGTGGAGGTTGGTCCCGTAGTGCGGAGCGCGGTTCCGCACATCGAACTCGAGCGCTCCCGGGTCCAAGGCTCCGACGCCCTGCCCGCGGTCGCCTTCTGGCGAGTGACTGCCCTCCGCCGGGGTGTTCCCATCCAGGCGTCCGACACGGCGCCGTTCTCGATACGCTGAAGTTCGCGTCCCCGGTCCGGACTCCGAGAGTGCATCTCCGCTTGAGCCGAGGCCGGCGCCCTCGTAGCGTGGGGCCTCATTCGACTCGCATCCCCGCTCGGGAGCCCGCATGAAGGCTACGCCTCCCCGTCGAAGCCTGATTCTCTCGGTGGCCTGCGTGTGCGCTCTCATCGGATACGCGGCCATGCCGCCGCGCGCCCCCGGTCAGACGGATCGCGGATTCACCCTGCGCGTCAAGAGCCTCACGGACTCGATCCGCAGCCACGGTACCGGTCACCGACTCGCCGCCTGGAGCCTCGAACTCGCTGAGCGTCTGAAGGAGGCCGAACACCGAGGTGACGCCCCCGCGCAACTCCTGTTGCTCCGGGGCCTGTCCCTCGTGCTCGACGATCAGGGCGAGACGGCGCGCCGCCTCGAAGTCATCGCGGAGGCGCTCGAACTCGCCAAGCGATTGGGGGACAGGGATGCGAGCTTCGAACTTCTCTATCATCGACAGGTCTGCCTCGCGCTGTTGGAGAGACTCCCGGAATCCATCCAGGCGGGTGACGAACTGCGAGTACTGGCGGACCAGGCGGGGTCTCGGAAGTGGCGAGCCGTGGCGGACACGCGTGAGGGGATCGCGCGCTTCTTCATGGGGGAGCCCGCGCGCGCCGAGTCCCTGCTCCTCGCGGCAGTTCCCGTGTTGGAGGCCGAGGACGAAGGTGCGAACCACGTCAACGCGCTCCAGTTCCTCGCCATCGCGAATGCCACACGCGGTCGATCGCTCGAAGCCAAGCGCCTGTTCGAGCAGGCGCTGAGGCGTGCGAGAGGAGTGGGGGATCGCGAAGCGCTCGCCAGCCTGCTCACCAACATGTGCGGCTTCGAGTTCCGCGAGGGACGCTTCGAGCAGGCGCTCGGGTACCTCGCCAGCCTCGACAGCCTGACGCGCGGGGGCGGAAACGCCCGCCGGCTCGTGTGGCTCCACGATCGCAGGGCGAGCGCCTTGATCCGCCTGCAACGCTACGAGGAGGCCATCGCGCAGGCGGACTCAGGCGCTGAACTCGCGGCGCGTTCAGGCGAGCTGCCGTTGCAGCGAGGCTGCGTGACGCTCTCCGCCTGGGCGCTCTCGAACCTCGGCCGTTTCGACGAATCCTCACGGCGGCTGCGCGCGATCGTCCCCCCACCCGGGTTCGCACGGACCGACGGAGCTGCGCTCACGATCGTGAACGCGCTGGCGGACAACTTCCTGGCGATGGACAGTCTGGATGCGGCCATCACCCTGGTTCGGGACCATCTCGCGGGGGCCGATGCTGCGGGCCCCGCGGAGGCCGCCGTGCTTCGCCTTCGACTCGGCGATGCCTGCCTGAGGTCCGGACGCTACGACGAGGCTGCGCGGGCCTACGCGGAGGGCCTGCGGAAGCACCCCGCGGGGTCCTTCAACAATTCGGCCACGGCGCTCTGGATCGGCAGGGCCCGTGCCGCGCAGGCGCTGGGGAATCGCGAGCAGTCCGCCGAGTGCCTACGGCAGGCGGAGACGGCATGGCACGAGGCTCGTACGCGCAGCGGATCGAGTGGCTTCCGTGAGCGCTTGGCCAGCACCGGGGCCGAGCTTGCGGGCGCCACGCTCGCCGCACTCGAGCCGACGGCGACGCCGGAGGCGATCGCGCGGGCATTCGAGACCGTCGAGCGCTACAAGGCGCAGG
>CADEFY010000402.1 GCA_902826705.1 uncultured bacterium | reverse complement strand
CAGCAGGAACCGCGTGAGCCCGGCGGCGAGCAGGTTGAGTCCCAGTCCGCTCGTGATCTGGTCGGCGCGGAACCGGATGGTGACCAGTGCGTGCAGTGCGGCCGTGAGCACGCCGGCACCCACGGCGGAGGCCAGGCCGATCCACGGATCCCCGGTCGCGTGCGCACCCACCACGTAGGCGAACGCGCCGTTGAGCATGAGGCCCTCGAGCGCGATGCAGATCACGCCGCCTCGCTCGCTCAGGCTGGCGCCCATGGCGGCCAGTGCGTAGGGCACGCTGATGCGCAGCGCGGCGGCGGCGAACAGCAGCGCGTCGATCATGCCCACCGCCGCGCGAGCCGCTCGAACATCGCCTGCGCCGAGATCGCGAACAGGATCACGAGTGCTTCGAGCACATCGACCAGTTCGCGCGGCACGCGCTGGTTGGCCACCAGGCCGCCGTAGCCGAGCGCGCCGAAGAACAGTGCGGCGATCAGCACGCCGAGCGGATGGTTGCGCCCCAGCAGCGCGACCGCGATGCCGAGGAAGCCCGCGCCGCCGGTGAAGCCGAGTTCGAAGAACCCCTTGTAGCCGAGCACGAAGTTGGCGCCGCCCAGGCCCGCGACCGCGCCCGAGAGCGCCATGGCGGTGATCGTGGCCGCGCCGGGATCGACACCGCCGTAGGCCGCTGCGCCCGGGCTCGATCCGAACGCGCGCAGGTCGTAGCCGAGCCGCGTGCGGAACAGCAGCCAGCCGACGAGGGCCGCGAGCAGCAGGCCGATCGCAAGCGAGAGATTGGCGGGCGAGCCGCGCAGCGCCGGGGCGAGCGTGTCGAGTCGCGGCAGCATGGCCGCGCCGTCGATCGCGGCCGTGCGCACCGTGGCGGTCTCGAACACGCGACGGCCCAGCCAGGAGACGAGCGAGAACGCGATGAAGTTGAGCATGATCGTGACGATCACCTCGTGCGCACCCGTGCGCGCCTTGAGCACGCCGGGCACGGCACCCCACAGCGCTCCGGCGACCGCGGCCGCGATCAGCGAGGCCGGCAGCAGCAGCGGAGCCGGCAGCCCGGCATGGGCGCCGACGAGCGCCGCACCCATGCCGCCCAGGAGCATCTGGCTCTCGACCCCGATGTTGAAGAGCCCGGCGCGGAAGGCCAGCGCCACGGCGAGACCGGTGAAGAGCAGGGGTGTGGCGCGGAAGAGCGTCTGACCGATGCCGTAGCCCGTGGCGAGCGCCTCATGCGCCATGAGCCCGTACACGGCGGCGGGCGATTCGCCGATCAGTGCGATGAAGCCCGCGCCGGCCGCGAGCGCCAGCGCGATGGCGGCGAGCGGTGCGCCCAGCGCGAGGACGATGGCGCGCAGGCGCGGCCTCACGCGAGCGGCTCCGGCGTGGACGTGTGGGGCAGCGGGGCGTCGATGAGCGAGGCACGCCCCGTCATGTGCAGGCCGAGGGTGCGCTCGTCGGTGGCTGCGGGCGTGGTCTCGTGCACGAGGCGGCCGGCGTGGATCACGCACAGCCGGTCGGAGAGCGCGAGCAGCTCGGAGAGTTCGCTCGAGACGAGCAGCACGGCGAGCCCGGCGTCACGCGCGGCGATGAGCCGGCGGTGGATCGCGTCGATGGCACCCAGGTCGACGCCGCGCGTGGGGTGCGCGGCGATCAGGGCACAGGTGGCCGCACTGCCGCCCGCGGGGCAGCCCAGTTCGCGAGCCGCGATCAGCTTCTGCTGGTTGCCGCCACTCAGGCGCCCGGCGAGCGCTCGCGGATCGGCAGGACGCACGTCGAACGCCTCGAGCAGGGGCAGGGCGTCGCGCTCGAGTGCGGCGCCACCCAACTGGACGCCGCGGCCGACGCGCGCATCGTGCTGGCGCCCGAGCACCAGGTTCTCGGCGAGCGACATGCCGGGCACGAGGCCGCGCTGCAGCCGGTCGCTCGGGATGTGCGCGAGCCCCGCGGCACGCACGTGCCGCGCGCTGGCGCCGGTGCACTCGCGTTCGCCCACGCGCAGTCGCCCGGCGTCGATCGCGCGCAGTCCGGTGATCGCCTCGAGCAGCTCGTGCTGGCCGTTGCCCTCGACTCCAGCGAGCCCGACGATCTCGCCCGCGCGCACGGTCAGCGTGATCTCACGCACGGCGGGCACGCCGCGGTCGTCGCGCACCGAGAGCCCGAGCATCTCGAGCATGGCGGGCCCTTCGGGGCGCACCGCGCGCGTCTGCAGTGGCGCCAGGACGCGGCCCACCATGAGTTCGGCGATCGCCTCGCGCGTGAGCGACGCCGCGGCCCCTCCGCCCACCACGCGGCCCTGGCGCAGCACGGTGACGTGGTCGGCCAGCGCCGTGACCTCGTGCAGCTTGTGGGTGATCAGCACGATCGAAGTGCCCTGTGCCCGCAGCGTGCGCAGGAGCGCGAACAACTCGTCAACCTCCTGCGGCGTGAGCACGGCGGTGGGTTCGTCCAGGATGAGCACGCGGGCACCGCGATGCAGCGCCTTG
>CADEFY010000401.1 GCA_902826705.1 uncultured bacterium | reverse complement strand
CGAAGTGGGTCGTGTGAGCGTGATGCGCCTGGACCGGGGCGGGTCGCTGCGCGTGCATGCGGCCTGCGGTCTGGATCCCACGCTCGCGGCACGCGCGAGCGTGGCGGTTGGCCAGGGCGTGGCCGGGTGGGTGGCGCAGCATCGCCGGCCGCTGTTGGTGCGCGACCGCGCGCAGGCCACCGTGCCGTTCACGGCGCCCGAGAGCTATGACAACGATTCGTTCGTGTCGGTGCCGCTCATGCACGCGGGGCACCTGATGGGCGTGCTCAATCTGAGCAACAAGCGGGGCGGCGAGTCGTTCACCGAGTCCGACCTCGAGCGCGCCGAGCTGGCGGGCGCACTGCTCGCCGCCACGCTGGCGCGCCACACCGCCACCGCGGCGCCCGTCACGCTGCCACGCGTGGAGGTGCGCGGCCGGGCGCGCGCGGCGTGAGCGGCGAGCGTCCCGAGCGCGCACCGCACGGCGGCCGCGACCCCGGCGAGCTTCGCTCGCGCGCCGGCGGCTCGCGGCTCGCCCGGCCACCGCGACGCGTGTCCCCCGCATGGGAGCGTGCCCGCCCGCCACGCCTGCGCAGCAGCGTGCCCGGCCGGCCGCTGGCGCACGACCAGGCGTCGGCGCGCTGCGTGGGACGACGCTTCAGCGTGCCGCGCGGCCGCGGCGCGCGCTGACCGCCGGCTCAGCCCTCGGCGTCGTGCTGCGCGAGCCGCTCGCGCAGTTCGTGGATCGCCTGGCGGTGTGCGGCGAACGCCAGGTCCTCGGGCGGGGACTCGAGCGGGAAGAACGCCGCCTCGAGCGCATCGTCGCCGGCCACCAGCTCCCCGCCCTCGCGTTCGGCCGTGTACAGGATGAGCACGGCGCGCACGCGCGGATCGTCGAATCCCGCATACACGCCGAACAGTCCGGTGAGCCGCACGCGCAGCCCGGTCTCCTCGAGCGTCTCTCGCACCGCGGACGCCTCCGGATGCTCGCCCGCCTCCATGAACCCCGCCGGCAGGCACCACGCCCCCGCGCGCGGATCGTAGCGGCGCTTCACGAGCAGGATGCGCCCGTCCTCGACCACCAGCACCCCCGCTGCGGGCACCGGGTTGCGATACCAGATGTACCCACACCCCGCGCACGTCGGCCGCATCACCCCATGATCATCACGCCCCACCAACCCCTGCGCACACCGCGGACAGAACCTCGGCTCGAACATCCCTCCACCCTATCCCATCCCCCGACCGCCCACCGAGGAGACGAGCCATCGAGGAGTGAGGCGAGGGGTCGTGCATGCGCGCGGGTCCAGCGCAGAGCATCGCCGAGGCGTGGTGGCCTGCAGGCGCGGGGCGTCCGTGCAGAGGACTTCCGGAGCGAGGGATCGCGGAGGGAGTCCGTCGCAGGAGGGGTGACGACACGACGTCGTCGCCCCGACGCGGACGCACTGCGTCTGCAGGCCACCGCGCCGAGACTGGACCGACGCTGGACCCGCGAACATGCACGGCCCCCGCGCGTCGCCACACCCCCACACCTGCGCCACTCCCGACGCGAGCCGACGCACAAGTCGCCAGACACACGAAGACCCGACTCTCTCCCAAGAGCCGGGCCTCATGCTCGCCACCGCCGCGGCAGGGGCGCCGCGCTGCTCCTCCCCGTCCCTGACTTCGCCCCATGCTAGGCACCTGACTTCGGTGCAGGACGGTTCGGACGGCGCCCCCGATACGGCGGTGGTCGATCGCGACGGGTCCCCGCCGTCGCGTATGCGTCTGTCTCTGCTACCCCGTCAGCGGTCGTCGTTCTCCCGGAGTTCCTCGCGCAGTTGACGCAGCTCGCGGCGCAGTTCGTCGATCTCCCGGCGCATCGCGTCGCGATCGTCGCTGCCGCGCGAGCCCAGCTCGCGGCGCAGTTCGCGACGCGCCTCGGGCGCCATGCGGAACACGCGGGCGCGCATGCGGTCTTCATCGTCGCCCGACTTCCACTCGAACCGCTGGCCCGAGTCGTCGCCGCGGCCCAACTCGGCCTCGAGCGTACGGCGCGTGCCGCGGCGCGAGACCTCGAGGCGTGTCGTGCCCTCGCTGCGGCCCAGTTCCTGGCGCAGGTCGTCCGCGTCATCCACCTGGCGGCCGTCGACCGACAGGATCACGTCGCCCGCGCGCACGCCGGCACGCGAGGCCGGCGTGTCGTCGAGCACCTGGGTCACCAGCGCGCCGCGGTCCCCGTCGAGCGAGAGCGCGTCGGCCAGGTCGTCGCTCACATCCTGCACCTGCACGCCGAGCCGACCGCGGCCCGATCCGCGCAGCACCAAGCCCTGGCCGGATCCGTCCGGCGTCCAGACCTCGAACCGCTTGGGGCCCACCATGTCGTGCAGGTCTTTCAGGCGTTCGAGACCCTTGAGCCCGTGCAGGCCCTCGAGCCCCTCCAGCTCCTTCAGCTCCTCGACATCCTCGGGATCGACGCGCTTGCCGTCCTTCCAGACCTCGATGTGGCGCTTGCCGCGCACCTCGGGAGCG
>CADEFY010000400.1 GCA_902826705.1 uncultured bacterium | reverse complement strand
CTCCAACGGGTCGATGAGCGGCTCGGCGGCCGCTCCCAGGGCGGCGATTCGCGCGAACACCCGGGTGGCGCCGTCGAGATCGTGACGGATGCGCGATTCCACGACACCGTGGTCGTTGAACGCGACGAGGGTGGCGGGCGGGACGGTGTTGACCGTGTCCGGGCCGATCAGCTCCTCGACGTAGAGCACGTCGCGATACGCCGGATCCTTGGTGCTGGTCGACGCCCACAGCGGTCGCTGCACGTGCGCGCCCTGCGAGGCGAGCGCCCGGAACCGCGGCGCATCGCGATCGGCTTCGAAGGCGGCGTAGGCCAGCCGGGCATTCGCCACGGCTGCCTTGCCGCGCAGGCCCTGGAGCTCGGCACGCTCGGTGGCTCCGGCCGGCAGCGTGGCCAGCACCGCGTCGATCGCCGCATCGACCTTGGAGTCCACGCGCGAGACGAAGAACGAGGCCACCGAGCGCACGCTCGCGGCACGGCCGCCGCGGGCGATCAGCTGCTCGAGACCGGCGGCGTGCGCGTCCATCACCTGGCGGTAGCGCGCGAGCGAGAAGATGAGCGTCACGTTCACGCTGATACCCGCCGCGAGCGTCTCGGTGATCGCGGGCAGGCCCGCCACCGTGGCGGGGATCTTGATCATCACGTTCTCGCGCGCGACGGCGGCGTGCAGGCGCTTGGCCGCGGCGATCGTGCCAGCCGTGTCGTGCGCCAGGCGCGGGCTCACCTCGAGACTCACGCGGCCATCCAGACCGCCGCTCGCGTCGTAGAGCGGGCGCAGCCGGTCACAGGCCATCTGGATGTCCTCGATGGCGAGCGACTCGAACAGGGCCTCGCCGTCGAGCCCCGCGGCGATGCCCTGGGCGATCGCGGCGTCGTAGTCGGCGCTCTTGGCGATCGCCTGCTGGAAGATCGTCGGGTTGGAGGTCACGCCCACCACACCCGCGTCGCGCACCTGCGCGTCGAATTCCCCCGAGGTCAGGTGGCCGCGGCGGATGAAGTCGAGCCAGATGCTCTGGCCGAGGGCGATCAGCTGATGCGCGCGACTGGACATGGGAGCACTCCTTGCGACCCGGGAAGTGGTGGCGCGGTCAGGGGGCGGGCGTCCTTCGGTGCGGTCATCGGCGCGCGCGCCCGCATGGCCGAGCCCGAACACCGCGCGTCAGCGCGAGGATGCGTCTCGCGCCGCACGCCCGCAAGCCCACTACGCCGGCGTGCGTCCGTAAATGGCGGTGAGTGCGTGCAATCGCTCCGCGATGGCCGGCGAAGCCTGCCCGGGGGCCAGTCGCCACTGCCAGTTGCCCGCCGGGCGGCCGGGCAGGTTCATGCGCGCGTCGCCGCCCAGCGAGAGCAGATCCTGCATCTGCACGACGAACGTGTCGGCGGTCGAGGCGCTGCCCATCCGTACGAGGTCCCACGCGATGTCGCTGCCGTCGCGCCCCAGATAGCGCCGCGCCCGCTCGCGCTCCGACTCCGGCGCAGTCGACCACCAGCCCATCACCGGGTCGTTGTCGTGCGTGCCGGTGTAGGCCACGCAGTGGGGCGACTCGAAGCGGTGCGGCAGGAACGGATTGCTCGCGTCGGAGCCGAAGGCGAACTGCAGGATGCGCATGCCGGGGAAGCCGTGGCGGTCGCGCAGCGCGAACACCTCCGGACTCACCTCGCCGAGGTCCTCGGCGAGCACCGGCAGGGCCCCGAGCGCGCGCTCGAGCGCCTCGAAGAGCGCGGAGCCGGGACCGGGCCGCCAGTGTCCGGTGCGTGCATCGGGCGCGTCGGCGGGGATCTCGTAGTAGTTGTGGAAGCCGATGAAGTGATCGAGCCGGACTCGGTCGACGAGCGCGAGCTGCGTGCGCAGCCGCTCCACCCACCAGGCGAAGTCCTCGGCGGCGAGCCGGTCCCAGCGGTACAGCGGGTTGCCCCAGAGCTGGCCGAGCGCGCTGAAGTAGTCGGGCGGCACGCCGGCCACGACTCCGGGCCGTCCGTCGTCGTCGAGGAAGAACAGGTCGGGCCGCGCCCACACATCGGCGCTGTCGTACGACACGAAGATCGGCGCGTCGCCGATCAGCGCGATGCCGCGCGCATGCGCATGCTCGCGCAGGCCGGCCCATTGCGCATGGAACAGCCACTGGGCCACCTCGTGGCGCGTGATGCGATCGCGCAGCGCCTCGCGCGCCCGCGCGAGTGCCGCCGGTTCCCGGCGGCGCAGCTCGGGCGGCCAGCGGTCCCAGGACCGGCCCTCGTGCGCGTCCTTGAGCGCCATGTAGAGCGCGAAGTCGGCGAGCCACGGTTGCGTCGCGCGCCAGGACTCGAACGCCGCCTGGGCCGCGCGCTGGCCCGGCAGCGCCTCAGCGGCGCGGGTGAGCATCGCCCAGCGCCGCGGGATCACCGTGCCATAGTCCACCTTGCCGCCGGGCGCGGTGGGCTCGGCGGCGAGTTCGGAGGCGGTGAGCAGGCCGGCTTCGTGCAGGCGCTCCGGCGAGACGAGGAACGGGTTGCC
>CADEFY010000399.1 GCA_902826705.1 uncultured bacterium | reverse complement strand
CGACTTCGGGCTCGCGCGCCGTGAGCAGGCGGCCGCCACCGGCTCGCAGAGTCTCGCGCCGACCGTGGCCCTGCTCACCGAGCCGGGCACGCTCATGGGCACCCACGGGTACATGGCGCCCGAGCAGGTGCGCGGAAATCCCGCTGATGCGCGATCCGACCTGTTCGCGCTCGGCGCCGTCCTCTTCGAGATGCTCACGGCACGGCGCGCGTTCCAAGCGGAGACCGCCGCCGATACGATGAGTGCCATCCTGCGCGAGGATCCTCCCGAACTCCTGCGTCTCGCGCCCGATACGCCACCTGCGCTCGATCGCATCGTGCGGCGGTGCCTCGAGAAACTGCCCGCGGCACGCTTCCGTTCGGCCGCCGATCTCGCCTTCGCGCTCGAGGCGGTGGCGCTGTCCTCCAGCGCGACTCATGCGGCCGCCGTCGACGGAGGATCCCAGCGCGCCGATGTCCGATTCCAGCGCATCACGTACCGCAGTGGCGCGATCCTGGGTGCGCGATTCGCCCCCGGCGGCACCGGTGTGGTGTTCGCCGCCGCGTGGGAGGGCCGCGCCTGCGAGGTGTTCATGGCGCAGCCCGGCAACCCCGAGGCGCGCAGCCTCGGGCTGCCCACGGCCAACCTGCTGTCGATCTCACCTCAGGGCGAGATGGCGCTGTCGCTCGAAGCCACGCACTTCTTCTGGAACGAGGTGCGGGGAGTGCTCGCGCGCGGCTCGCTCGCAGGCGGCGGCATCCGTCCGGTCCTCGAGGGTGTGGGGCATGCCGCATGGGCCCCCGATGGCCGAGGCCTCGCGATCACCCGCTACGCGAAGGAGCGATGCCGGCTCGAGTACCCCTCGGGCCATCTGCTCGTCGAGACGACGGATTGGATCGGGAGCGTGAGCGTCTCGCGCGACGGTCGCCGGGTCGCGTACAGCCGCCACACCTATCCGGGCGACTCGGCGGGCGACCTGCTCGTCACCGATGCCCAGGGCGAGACGCGCGCGCTGGCCTCGGGCATGAGCAGCATCACGGGAGTGGAGTGGTCCCCGACGGGGGACGAAGTCTGGTTCTCGGGCGTCGACGAGCGCCTGCGCCATGGGTTGTGGGCGGTCGGCCTCTCCGGGACGCGGCGCGATCTGTTCGCCTCTCCCACGCGCATCGTACTGCGCGACGTGAGTCCCGATGGCCGCGCGCTGGTCAGCTTCGGCTCCATGCGGCTCGGTCTGTGCGTGCAGCGGGGCGATGCACCTCCCGTCGATTGCTCGTGGTTCGACGGCTCGGTCGCCGCGGGACTCACCGAAGACGGCCAGCGCGTGCTCTTCTGGGAAGCGCACGAGGCGGAGAGTCCGCACTTCGCGACCTATCTGCGTGCCATCGACGGGAGCGCCGCGGTGCGATTGGGCGAGGGCGGCGGAACGGGCCTCTCCGCGGATGGCGCTTGGGTGGTGGCCGTCACGCACCCGTATCGCGACGAGCTGTTGCTGCATCCCACGGGATTCGGCGAATCCAGGACGATCCGCATCCCGGGCGGTGCACGCGCCGAGTGGGCGTGCTTCCACCCCGACGGTCGGCGGCTCTTCGTGGTCACCTCCTCGCCCGAGCGGCCGCGCCGTCTGCACCTGCTCACGCTCGCGAGCGGCGAGATGGAGCTGCTCTGGGATGAGCCGGTGACATTCGAGCCGATCAGAGGCCTCCCTGTGTCGGTCGATGGCGACTGGCTCGTGCTGCGACGCGAGGATGGCGGGGCGGTGCTCTTCTCGTGCCGCGAGCGATCCTCGCAACCGCTGGCCGAACTCGGCCGCGAGGACATCCCGCTGGCCTTCGACCGGAGCGGCGAATCGCTCTTCGTCACCCGGCTCGAGCGAAGCGGCCGGCGGATCGAACGGCTCGACCTGCAGACCGGCGCGCGCACGCATTGGCGCGATGTGGCCCCACCGGATCGCAGCGGCGTCTACTTCGTCGGCGCGCCGGTGATCACGCGCGACGGCGAGACGATGGCGTTCAGCTACCTCCGAGCGCTGGACGAACTTCATCTCGTGCTGGGGCTCGCCTGAATGCATTGCCTTCGCTCTATGCGCCAGCGCGTTGCTGTATAGCAGGTTAGAGCGTGGGCAAGATCTCCCGCACGCCGCGCGGCGATCGCGCTTCGACATCCACCGGCTCGCATGACGGTCTGCAGTCCCGGATCGCGCAATGTCTTGCGGGCGGCCAGCATCCTGCGTCAGTCTGCGCCCGCATCCCACACCTTTGCCCGCACTCGGGCCGAGTTCACTGAAGTGACGCGTTCCCAGGGGAGGACGAGCCCATGTTCGACTCGCTGACCACTCGCCGCGCGAGCGCGGCCGTGCTGCTGTGCGCGCTCTTGACCGGCTCTGTGGCGCCGGCGCTGGCCAAGGACCCCAAGCTTCCCGAACTACCCGTGTGCACCAAGAAGATCGGCACGCTGTCGGTGCTCGAGCCCGAGGAGAAGTGGTGGACGCGCTACGAGCTCGAGTCGCCTGAGGCGCTCATCAAGGTCTA
>CADEFY010000398.1 GCA_902826705.1 uncultured bacterium | reverse complement strand
GGAGTGTTAGGGCCCGTCGATCTGCGCCGGGAAGGGGTTGTGCACGAACAGGTGCCCGTTGGCCGCCACCGCCAGCGTGCGCACGTGGCGGCCCGCGAGCCCGGTGCTGCTCCCCTGCCACGTGAGCCCGTCGTCGCTCGAGCGGAAGAACCCGTCGATCGTGCCGGCGTAGACCGCCCCCCCGCTGCCGAACGCGAAGCACTCGGTGGCGAACGACGGTGTGGCGCCCGGCAGCTCGATCGCCTGCCAGTGGGCGCCGGCGTCGGCCGAGCGGTGCACCTTGCCGTGGCCGGTGTACGTGAGCCCGGCGAACACGACATCGTCGGCGCTCACGGCGAGGCCGTTGCAGCCCTCGTCGACGAGGTTGCCCGACCAGGTGGCGCCGCCGTCCACGGAGCGGAACACGCCGAGCGCGAAGTCGCCCGCGTAGACCGCACCCGAGGGCGAGACCGCGAGCACGTGGGCGAACGAGTTGGCGGGCAGATGGCCCACCGCGGTCCACGAGAGGCCCTCATCGAGTGAGCGATGGATCGCGCCGCCGCTCGTGGCGTACAGCTCGCCCGAGGGGCCGCTGGCGAGCGCGTACTTCCAGCCCGCCGGCAGGCTCGTCTGCACCCAGTCGGCGGCGTGCGTCGGGCTGGCGATCGCGAGCGCGAGCGCGATCGCACGGAGGGAGCGGGTCACGGGCATGGCGGCCTCCAGGGGGACGGATCGGCGTGCGGAGCGCGATGCCGCGAGTCTCGCGCGCGACTCGCGCGGGCGACAACCCCATCCCCATGGACGGATCGCGACGAGGGATCGCCAGTACACCTCCACTGAACTCGGCGGAAGGCCGCCGCGATCACTCGGGCGGGGCCGCGAGCACCGCCCCCATCCACGCGAGGATCGCCGCCTTGCCCTCGCCCGTCTCGCTCGAGCTGCACACGAGCGGCTGCGCGTCGTCGAGCCCCAGCGTGCGCGCGATCGCGCGCGCCGCGGGGCCCCGCTTGGTGGGCGCGAGCTTGTCGGACTTGGTGGCCACCAGGCAGAACGGCATCTGCTCGTCGACCAGCCACTGCACCATCTCGCGGTCCTCCTTGGAGGGCTCGTGGCGGATGTCCACCAACTGCAGGATCGCGCGCAACTGCCCGCGCTGGCGCAGGTACTCCTGCATCATGCGACCCCACTGCTCGCGCGCGCTCGCCGGCGCCTTGGCGAACCCGTAGCCCGGCAGGTCCACGACGTGGAACGCCTCGTTGACGAGGAAGTAGTTCAGGCGCTGCGTCTTGCCGGGCGTGCCGGAGACCTTGACCAGGTGCTTGCGCGCGAAGAGCACATTGAGGAGCGAGGACTTGCCCACGTTGGAGCGGCCCGAGACGGCGATCTCGGGGGTGTCGGCGGCAGGGCACTCGCGCGCGCTGCCGGCGCTCAGGACGAATTCGACTCGGTCGATGCGCATGGGCCCTGCACCGTAGCCGACGCGGTCGGCGATGGGAACGCGGCTGCGGTAGAGTGCCCGCCATGCGCACTCGCGTCGGCGTCATCGCGTCGGTCCACCGCTACCCGGTCAAGTCGATGGCCGGCGAGTGGGTGGGGGGGGCCATGCTCGGCTGGCACGGCGTGGAGGGCGATCGCCGTTTCGCGCTGCGCCGCGTGTCGGAGAGTGGCGGGTTCCCGTGGCTGAGCGCGAGCCGCTGCGCCGACCTGCTGCGCTACACGCCGCTCGCCGCGCCCGACGGAGCCTCGCCTCCCCTGCCCTCGCACGTGCGCACGCCCGAGGGCGAGGCGCTGCCGATCCTGGGGGGCGCGCTCGCCGCCGACGTCGCCCGCCGGCTCGGCGCCCCGGTCGAGATGATGCGACTGGACCACGGCGTCTTCGATGAGGCCGACGTGTCGGTGATCGCCACCTCGACGATCGAGGAGGTCTCGCGGCTCGCCGGCATGCCCGCCGACCCGCGCCGCTTCCGGCCCAACGTGCTGGTGCGGCTCGAGGCGCCCGTCGCGTTCGGGGAGGACGCGTGGGTGGGCGGAGTGATCACCTTCGGCGAGGGCGAGACGGCGCCGGCGATGGCGGTGACGCTGCGCGACCTGCGGTGCTCCATGATCGGGCTCGATCCCGACACGGCCGAGGCGTCACCGGAGCTGCTCAAGGCCGTGGCGCGCGTGAACCAGACCCACGCCGGCGTCTACGGCGCGGTCGTGCGCACGGGCGCGATCTCGGTGGGCATGCCGGTCTGGTGGATCCGGGCCGCCGTGCGCGACTGAGCAGATCGCCGGCTGGTCCGAAAGGACCATGCCCACAGCACCCTGAGGACCATGGACGCGATCCTACGGCGGCCGCTACCACTCGAGGCGACTCAGAGGTGCACGGCGAGCTTGGAGCGCCGCGGACTCTCACCGAGGAGGGAACATGGCCGCAGGGTGGGTGATCTCAGGCAGGCGGATGGTCGCAGGACTGTTGCTCGTGTCGAGCGTGGGAGCCGGCCTGAGCTGCTCCGAGCGCGAGCGCGGCGCGGGCGCGGCGCGCGGGCAGG
>CADEFY010000397.1 GCA_902826705.1 uncultured bacterium | reverse complement strand
CGAGACGCTCGAGGTGCTCTATCGTGGGCGTTCGATCGCGGACGTGCTCGAGATGACGGTGGAGGAGGGGCTCGAGTTCCTGGGCGCGGTGCCGCCGCTGAAGCGCAAGCTGGAGACGCTGCGCGACGTCGGACTGGGCTATATTCACCTCGGTCAGGCCGCGACCACGCTCTCGGGCGGAGAGGCGCAGCGCGTCAAGCTCGCCGCCGAGCTCTCGCGTGTGGCCACGGGCCGCACGTTGTACGTGCTCGATGAACCCACCACGGGGCTCCACTTCGAGGACGTGCGCGTGCTGCTCCAGGTGCTGCAGGCGCTCGCCGACCGCGGCAACACCGTGGTCGTGATCGAGCACAACCTCGATGTCATCCTCAGCGCGGACTGGCTGATCGATCTGGGACCCGAAGGCGGCGACCGCGGCGGCACCGTGGTGGCCGTCGGCACCCCGGAGGCGCTCGCACGGGCCAAGGGGTCGCACACAGGAAGTGCACTTCGCGAGGTGCTCACCCGATGACCCCGACGACTCCCGAGACGACTCGCGCGGCGAAGTCCGGCGCTCGCACGCGCACCATGAAGGCCATCGTGAAGGCGGCTGCCGGCCCTGGTGCCGAGGTGCGCGAGGTGCCGGTGCCCACGCCCGGGCGCGGTGAGGTGCTGCTGCGCGTGCTCCGCGCGGGCGTGTGCGGTACGGACCTGCACATCTGGAACTGGGACCGCTGGTCGGAGAGCCGCGTCAAGCCGCCGGTGACGCTCGGGCACGAGTTCGTGGGCGAGGTCGTGGAGTGCGGCGAGGACGTGTCCAATGTGCGATCCGGGGACTTCGTCTCCTGCGAGAGCCACGTCGTGTGCGGCACCTGCCTCGCATGCCGCACCGGAGCGGGCCACGTGTGCGAGAAGACGCGCATCCTCGGCGTGGACATCAACGGCGGCTTCGCGGAGTTCGTGGCGGTCCCGGCGGTGAACGCGTGGCACATCCCCGCCGGCGTTCCGCTCGAGGTGGCCGCGGTGATGGAGCCCTGCGGCAACGCGGTGCACACGGCGTTCGCCGGCCCGCTCTCTGGGTGCAACATCGCCGTCACGGGCTGCGGGCCCATCGGGCTGTTCGCGATCGGCGTGGCCCGCGCCGCCGGTGCGGCGCGCGTGTTCGCCACCGACGTGTCGCCCTACCGGCTCGACCTCGCGCGCCAGATGCATGCCGATGCGGTGATCGACGTGTCCAAGGAGGACATGGTGGCGCGCTGCCTCGAGCTGACGGGCGGTCGCGGGCTCGATGGCGTGCTCGAGATGTCGGGCAACCCGCGGGCCGTCCGCGACGGGCTCGCCGCGCTGCGCATGGGCGGCCGTATGTCGATGCTCGGCCTGCCGACGGAGCCATTCGACCTGGATTGGAACCGCCTCGTGATCTTCAAGGGCATCACGTTGCACGGCATCATCGGTCGGCGCATGTACGACACCTGGTACCAGCTCGACCAGTTGCTGGGCTCGGGCCGGCTCGACCTGCGCCCCGCCATCACCCACGTCATGGAGATGGCGCGATTCGACGAGGCGATCGCGCTCCTGCGGGAGGGCCGTGCCGGCAAGGTCGTCCTCGTGCCATGGGGCGGCGGAGAGGGGGCCTGATGTTCGACCGCATGCGACCCGCGCTCGAAGCAGAACTCCAGCGCATCCGAGACGCCGGCCTCTGGAAGCACGAGCGCGTGCTCGCCTCGCCGCAGGGCCCCGAGGTGACGCTTGCCGACGGCTCGCGCGTGCTCGTCTTCTGCGCCAACAACTACCTGGGGCTCTCCAGCCACCCGGCCGTGCTGGCGGCGGCACAGCAGGCACTCGCCACGCATGGGTTCGGGTTGTCGTCGGTGCGCTTCATCTGCGGTACGCAGGATCTGCACCGCTCGCTCGAGCAGCGCATCGCCGGGTTCCTCGGTACGGACGACAGCATCCTCTATGCGGCCTGCTTCGATGCCAACGGCGGCGTGTTCGAGCCGTTGCTCGGGGAGTCCGATGCGATCATCAGCGACGAGCTGAACCATGCCTCGATCATCGATGGCATCCGCCTCTGCAAGGCCCAGCGCTGGCGCTATCGCAACAACGACATGACCGACCTGGAGCGATGCCTGCGCGAGGCGGACGACAGGGGCTGCCCGCAGAAGCTCATCGTCACCGACGGCGTGTTCTCCATGGACGGCACGATCGCGGACCTGCGCTCGATCTGCGATCTCGCCGATCGCTTCGGCGCGCTGGTGATGGTGGACGAGTGCCACGCGACCGGCTTCATCGGCGCCACGGGGCGCGGCACGATCGAGCTGCACGGTGTGCAGGGCCGCGTCGACATCATCACCGGCACGCTCGGCAAGGCGCTGGGCGGAGCGCTGGGCGGCTTCACGGCCGCGCGGGGTCCGATCGTGCAGATGCTGCGGCAGCGCTCGCGGCCGTACCTCTTCTCGAACACGCTGCCGCCGGTCGTGGTCGGGGCGGGCATCGCCGTGCTCGACATGCTCTCGTCCACGACCGAACTGCGGGACCGCCTCGAGT
>CADEFY010000396.1 GCA_902826705.1 uncultured bacterium | reverse complement strand
AGGCCGGGCGGCCGCGCATCCCCTTCGCGCCGCGCCCCATGCTGCTCCTCGGCGCCGACGACGAACGACGCATGCTCCCCCATGCGCGCATCCACTTCAAGCGCACCGCGGCGCCCGGCGCGCTCGGGTGCGAATCGCCACCAGGAGCCATGCACCCGCAGGCGATGCGCGCCCAGCTCCCACTCGGCGAGCGCGGCGAGCGCGCGCGCCGCGCGCGAGCGCAGCGGCTCGGCCAGCGAGCGGTACGCGGGGGTGCCCGCGCGTGCGCGCAGCGTCAGCGCCACGGCGCCCGCGCCGCCACGGACCAGCGCCTCGCCGCGCCAGCGGCCGCGCGCGTCGCTGGCCAGCTCGCCGCCGAAGGCGTGCGTCTCGAGTGCGAGCGTGCCCTGGTGCGCGCGCTCGCCGAGCATCGCGCCCGCGCCGAACGCGCCGCGGCGCGCCATCGCACCCGCGAGCCGCCGCTTGGCGAAGCGCCCCGCCACCGCCTCGAGCCCGCCGCCGTGCGCGAACGCCACGCCATCGCCGGCCCGGCCGCGGAAGCGGCTGCTGCCGCCACGGTCGTCCGCGTCGCGCACCCACGGATCGGCGGCCGCCCCCAGCACGAGGCCACGCCCCCACTTGGGGGCGAGTCGCCCGATGCGCAGCCGACCGCCCACGGCATCGGTGTCGAGCACGCCGCCCGCCAGCGCGTCGTCGCCGTCTCGCACGCGGCCCTCGGCGCCGCGCGCGCGGAAGCGCACCGACTGCGCGCGGCGCGGGGCACGTCCCGCGTCGCCCGTGGCGCTCCAGAGCGTCTCCAGGTCGCCATCGGCCAACGAGTCCGCCAGCTCATAGGTGTAGTCGCCGTCCTGCGCCTCGGGCGGCGGCTCGGCGGGCTGCGCGTGCGATGCGGTCGCGGCGCACATCAGGGCGAGCGCCAACAGCGCGAATCGGTGCGCATGCGTCCGACGCATCAGCGCTCCCACGCGATCGAGAGCTGCACCGTCTCGTCAAGAACGGGGTGCGTCTCGATGCCACAGCCCATGCGCATGCCACGCCAGGCGAGCGTCAGGCCGCCGCTGCCGCGCCAGGGCCCGTCTCGCGCCGCCAGCCACACGGCGTGCGGGCCGCTCGCGAGCCATGCGCCGAGCGTGCGCTCCGCGGCCTCGGCGCCGGGACGAGAGCCCGACAGCGCCGCCCACGCCCCGAGGTCCCCTGACTGCGCGCGCGCGCCAACATGCAGCGCTCGCGCGAGCGGCGGCGCGAGGCCGCGCGTGTGGAGCTGCGGCGCGCTCGCCCACACCTCGATACCGGGGGCCGGGCGGAGCCACGCTCCCGCGCCCACTTCGCCGCCCACGCCCTCGCCCCACGCTCCCGCACCCGCGAGTCCCGCATCGGCCGCGCGGTCTCGGCGCAGCGCCGCGCGCACGCCGCCGCCGCCGCGCGCGCTGACCGCCCCCAGGCCGAGCCCCACGGTGGTCCAGCCGATCGCGGGCTCGCCCGTCTGGGACAGGCCCGCGGCCACGCGCAGCGCGCCGACCGGCGCCTGCACCGCGATCGCGCGCGTCGTCAGGTCCGGCAGCCCCCACCAGCGCGTGGCGCTCGAGGCCATCGCCCACCGGGCCTCACCGGGCAGCGCGTGCTCGAGCAGCGCGCAGGCGCCGCGCGGCAGCGCCAGCGGCGCGCCTCCGAAGTCCTGCGCGTCCGCCGCGCGCGCGAGGAGCCCGCACGCGAGGAGCCCGCACGCGAGCCGCCGCGCGCGCACGATCCGCGCCGCGCTCATCGCGCCGCCTCCTCGAAGCGCAGCGCGAGCGTGCGCGTGACGAACCCCTCGCCCGACTCGGGGCGCGCCGTCAGTCGCGCGAGGACCACTCCCGCCGGAACCTCAGGGCGCGCGAAGGCGCGCGACTCGCGCCCCGCCACCGAGGCGGCCTCGAGCAGGCGCGCCACGCGCCGGCCCGCCAGGTCGTGCAGCTCGAGCGTGACCCGTGCGCGGGACCACGGCAGCGACCAGCCGAGCTCCAGCGGGGCGCTCGAACCCACCCGCGGCGTCGGCGTGGTGAAGGCCAGGGTGGTGGCCACGAACCGCGCCGGCGGCGCGAGTGGCGTGCCCGCGTCGTCGGCCGCGCGCCAGGCGCCGTCGAGCCACGTGAGCGGTCGTCCGTTGCGCACTCCGGCAGCGGAGTAGGCGAGCCGCGCCGCGGGCACGCCGTCGGCTTCGCGCAGCTCCACCACGTCGGCGACCCCCGTGGAGTCATCGCTGTTGTTGAGGCTGGGCCACGGGGCCACCTCGCGCACACGCGCCGTGTCGAGGGCCGGGAACCGGGTGAGCAGCGCCGCGCGCGACTGTGCCAGCACGAGCAGACTGTCGGGCTCGAGTCGCGGCACGCCGTCGATGCGCCCGCGCGTGCCGCTGCGATCGGCGAGTGTCCACCCGGTGAGCGCGAGCGGCGCGGCACTCGCATTGCGCAGCTCGAGCCATTCGCCCTCGGCCTCGGCGGGGTGGTACTGCAGCTCGGTGATCTGCACCGGGTCGTCGCCGACCCGC
>CADEFY010000395.1 GCA_902826705.1 uncultured bacterium | reverse complement strand
AACGGCACCTGGGCGATCGGCGCGAGCGCCGAGGGCGCGCGCTCGAGCACGAGCGAGGCGGCGCGCCCGCCTCGGTCGGCCTCGATCCGCAGATGCCGGCAGCCGCGCAGCAAGTCGAGGCCGAGGATGCCCGCGACCGGGCCGCCGAACACCTGCGGCAGTTCGGCGAGCACCGTGAACGCCGCCGAGTCGAACCGCGCGCTGCCGAAGGCGAGCGAGGCGAACGTGGTGGCCCCCAGCACGCTCTGCACGCTGCCCGTGGCGCCCGCGGGCGCATACGGCAGCCGCCGCGTGCCCGCGGCCGAATGCTCCGCCACCGACAGCGGCTCGATCGCCTGGCCATCTGCGACGAACGCGCGCGCGACGATCGACTCGGCGGCGCCCAGGTCGAGCACGAACCACGCCTCGGCGCCGTCGGCGCGGCGGCCGCGCACGAACAGCCAGCGGTCGCGCTCGAGCGGCGCGATGCCGCAGGCGGCCGCGGCCGGTGCGCTGGACCAGGTCTCGGTCTGCACCACGGCGCCCGTGCGCGCCATCTCGGGCGGCAGGCGCCCGGCGAAGAGGTTCTCGGCCGGGCCGATCGGATCGGCCGTGACGCTGTCGTAGCCCCAGAGGTGGAACGCACGGCGCAGGCTGTCGGCGATCGTGACGCTGATCCGCACGTGCTCGCGGCGCAGGTCGGCGAGCGCGCGGGTGGGCAGCAGGACCGGATCGCCCTCGGCGCGCCGCACCTGCGCGCTCAGGCGGCCGCCCGCGAAGCGCACCACGATGCGGTCGGCATCGGCCATGCGCACGAGGTCGGCCGAGCGCCCCGGCCCCACCGGCAGCACCAGCGCGACGACGCCCGAGCGCACGTCGCGCGTGTACACGGCGACCTCGCCCTCTTCGAGCAGCTCGCGGCGCAGCACGACGTCGGCGCCCTGGCGCTCGAGCACGAACACCGGGCAGGCCGCGTGCGCGGCGGTGGACAGCGCGAGCAGCAGGCCGAGGCTCGGCAGCAGGCACGCGGATCGCATGGGGTCCCCTCCTCGGTGGGCGTCGGAGCGTTCGACGGCCGCCGGCGCCAGAGGGTTGGGAGGCCGGGCTTGCCCTCGGGGCTGCAGGGCCGGGCTCTCGCGCGCGCGACCGAAGTCATGAGGCGCACCGAGGCCCGGTGCGGCCTCGGAGGGCGATGGCCGACGGTCAGTATCTGCGCGTGTGCGGCGCGCCGCGCAGCGCCATGGCGGCCAGCACGAGCGAGACGAGCGACGTGGTGCCGAGCGCGAACAGCGTCCAGACGAACGCGAACCCGTCCGGCGCCCGCGCGAGCCTCGGGTAGCCCGCGCCGGTCCTGTGCATGGCGGAGATGGCGAGGCCGAAGAGCCCGCCGATCTGCAGGATCGCGAGCCCCGCGCGGCGCTGGCTCGGGTCGTGCATCGCCCGAGCGCACCGGCCCCGCGCGCGCGTGGCGCGGCCGGCCGAGCGCCCCCGCGAGGCGTCCACGGCGTGCGCGGAGGTGTGCCCATGCGGAACCGGTGTCGAAGATGGAGCGAGGCGCGAGCGGACCGGCCGGCTGCGGTGGAGCCGGGCCCGCCGGTCCTGCCGCTCGATCGCCGCTTCGATGCAGCCGGACTGCGATGGCTCATGCACTACGTGGCGACTGCGCGCAACGCCAAGGGCCAGCGGCTCGCCGCGACGCGCTACGTGACCCACGTGCTGCCGTGGTTCGGCGACCGGGAGCTCGACGCGATCACCGGCGACGACGTGCGCGCGTTCCGGCTCGAGCTGGAGCGGCGCGGCCTGCGGCCCCACACCGTGACGCATGTGCTGAGCGACCTGCGCTGCCTGCTGCGCTGGGCGGTGAGCGTGGGGCTGCTCGCGCGCTCCCCCTTCCCCGCCCGCGTCATGCCGCGGATCGCCGAGGTGCCGCCGCGCGGGTTCGACGACCTGGAGCTCGAGGTGCTCGCGGCGCTCCCCGAGCCGCACGGCTTCGTGGTCCGGCTGCTGCTCGGCACGGGGCTGCGCTGGGCCGAGGCGTGCCGCGCGAGGCGAGCGGACGTCCGCGGCCGACTGCTCGAGGTGGCGACCACCAAGTCGGGGCGGGTGCGCCGCGTGCCGTTGGGGGACGCGCTGCTCGCCGAGATCGCGACGCGAGCCGACCGCCTGGTGCCCTACGCGGCGGGGAGCCCGGGGTCGTTCTCGCGTTGGATCCGCCACTGGACGGGCATCGAGGACTTCCATGTGCACCGCTGCCGGCACACGTTCGCGATGCGCTGGCTGGCGGCCGGCGGCAACCTGGCGGGGCTGCAGCAGATCCTCGGGCACCGCGACCTCACGACGACGATGCGCTACGCGCGGGTGACCGACGAGCTGATCGAACGCGAGGCGGCGCGGGTGGCGCAGCGGGCGGCGAGGCGCTAGCAGAATCCGCCGAGGCTAGCTCGGCCGCAGCGCGCGATACGCCGTGCGCGTGAGCTCGAAGATGACGCGCTGGTCGCGCTCGGCGTCGTCGGTGGGGCCGAGCAACCGAGCGCCGATCTTGAGGAGCG
>CADEFY010000394.1 GCA_902826705.1 uncultured bacterium | reverse complement strand
CGTGCGCAGCGAGTCCGCCGCCCAGCTCGCGGCGGCCGGGCCCAGCGTGAGCACTCCATCGGGGCCCACGACGACGCCCTGCGTCTCGGACTTGTCGTGGTCCTTCTGCGAGTCGGTGGTCCACCACTGCGTCTCCGCCGCCGCGGCAGGCGACGCGGCGAGGCAGAGCAGGATCAGCGTCAGCGCGCGAGCGCGGCGCGACAGGTTCACGGAGCCTCCGGGTCCACGTGGATCTCGAGCAGCAGTTCGCCGCGCAGCACGCCGTCGACCGGCAGCCGCCGTTCATCGATCAGCGCCCAGCGCCCGCGCTGCACCGCCGTGCCCGCCAGTTGCGGCGGCGACATGAGGGCGAACGCGGAGTTGGGTAGCTCGGGGTAGTCCAGGCCGTCGCTCGTCACCTCGGGCGCGCGCGACCAGAGCAAGCTGTAGAGCGCATCGGAACTGCGCAGCGTGCCGAGCCGGTGCCAGGCATCGCGCACCGAGACGGGCCGGAAGCGGCCCGGCAGCCGCGAGGCGGTGATGCGGTCGGCCTCACTGCCGCCCCCCAGCCACAGCACATAGCGGCCCTCCCCCAGCTCCTCGGGCACGCGCAGATCGATCGTGCGCGTCTCACGCGGGCCGCGCCACGGTTCGATGTCGCACTGCACACGCACGGTGCCGCCGGGTCGCACGCTGGGGCGGGCGAGGCTGGCCGAGCGCAGTGTCGACTGCTCACGACCCGTCACGATGGCGATATCGAGCGACAGACTGTCGAGATGGAAGCGCTCGAAGGGATTGCCGTACAGGAAGCGCAGCGGCGAGACGAACGCGCCGAGCAGGTCATTGAGCGGCGACTCGCCCGCTGCGACATCTCCCACGGTGAGCACCTCGCCACCGCGGTGCGCGCGGAGCGACCAGCGCACGGTCTGCTGGGCGCCAGCGCCGCCGGACTCGAGCAGGCTGTTGACGGCGGCTGTCGAGACGAGCTGCGGAAGCAGTGAGCGGTCCTCGACCGCCTCGAATCGGAAGCGCTGCGGCGGCTCGCCGCTCCGCCGCACCGTGATGCCGAACGGCAGCAGCGAGGGCACCGCGCCGAGGCGCCCGGCGACGGCCGCGCGACGGTCCTGCGTCACCGTGCCGATCGGCGTCCCCGGCACACCGATCTTGAACGACGTGGAGAGGCTCGGGAGGATCGTGGTGATGTGCGCCGTGGAGAGCGGCAGCCGTACCTCACCACTCTGGAAGAACGGGTGGCCGAAGATCAGCACGCGGTCCCCGTCCACGTAGGTCACCGTGCCGATCGCGGCCAGATTCACATCGCCCCGCAGCACATCGACGGCCACGGCCGCACCGGGCTCGAGCCGCGGCGCGGGGACCGGCCGCGAGGCGGGTGCCCGCCGCGCCCGCCCGCCCGGGGTGACCTGGAGCCCCATCGGCGCGAACAGCGCCTCGGCGGCGGGGAGCAATGCCGGCTGGAGGCCGCCGGCCGCGAGCGGCAGCGGCAGGGCGTGCGCGGGGCGTACGGCCGCGGGCGTGGGGAGCGCCTCGGGTCCCGGCGCATCGGTCCACGACAACCCACGGTAGCGTGGGGAGCCCGCCGGCAGCGGGTCGACGCCAGTGGGCCCCGCGGCGCCGTCGACCCGCGGCGTCTCGGGAAGGTCGAGCACGCGCAGCATCTCGGCGATCGGCGTGATCCCGAAGATGGCGTCCTTGGTGAAACTCCACCCGGACGACAACGCACCGATCAATCGGCCGTCCACGAAGACGGGCGAGCCGCTCATGCCCTGCGCGACGCCGACGTGCTCCACGCGCGGGGTGGTGGCACGCGCCAGGATGAGGTCGCCCTCGGCTCCCCCGCCGGGCACGACGCCGACGATCTCGGCCTCGAAGGTCTCGATGGAGTCGCCCACGAACACCGTGCGCACGAGCGCGCGCTGGCCCGCGCGCAGGGCGTCGGGCGCGAGCGTGGGGACCGAAGCGGCGGAGCAGGTCGCGGCAGTGCCGAGCGCAGCGGCGAGCGCGAGCACCACGAAGGGGGTCTTCACGGGGCGAGAATCTAGCCCGGACTATTCATGAACCGCCAGCCGAGATCGACAGATGCGGCGCGGCCACAAGGCGCACGGACGTGCCGCACCGGAGGCGTGTCGAACGACACGCCGAGGAGCGCCACGTTCGTGCAACGCGGTGGCCGAGTCGCAGATGGCGGTCGAAGGCGGCGGGCTCATGAATAGTCCGGGCTGGCAGAGCGACCTCGCATGTCACGACACGCCAACGTGAAACACCACCACCGCCCGCCTTGCCCGCCCCCGACGCGGACCCCTACTCTGCGGTCATGGCCCAGTCCCCCTTCCTGACCCGACTCGCGCAGGGCCCGCTGCTGGCCGACGGCGCGATGGGCACGCTGCTGTTCGAGCGCGGCGTGCCCTACGAACGCAACTTCGACGCGCTCAACCGCAGCGATGCGCCGCTCATCGAGAGCATCCATCGCGACTACCTGCAGGCCGGCGCCGAGTTGATCGAGAGCAACACCTTCGGCGCCAACCGTCTGCGGCTGGCGG
>CADEFY010000393.1 GCA_902826705.1 uncultured bacterium | reverse complement strand
GTGGCGAGTCAGACGAGCGTTCAGTTCCAGGGCCCGCCCGTCAGCGTGCCCACGGGGCCTGCCGCGCTCGCGCTCGAACTCGCTGCGCCGTGGCCCAACCCGAGCCGCGACGGCCGCATGCTGCTGCGCTACCGGCTGCCGGCGCTCGCGGACGAGTCGCCGGTGCGCCTCGGGCTGTTCGATGCGAGCGGCCGGCTGGTGCGCGCGCTGCTCGACGGTCCGCAGCCGGGAGGCGAGTACCGCGTGTCGTTCGACGGCACCGACGCGCGCGGCGCACGTCTTGCCGCCGGTCTCTACTTCGTGCGACTCTCGCGCGGCGCGATGCAGATGACGCGGCGCGTGGTGGTGATGCCCTGACCGCCCCGCGGCCTCGATGATCCGAAGTGTCCGGAGCGGCGCGCTGGCATGAGCGCGCCGCTCCGCGTTCGCGCCGCGACCGCGGCGCCGGAGGTGGCGCATGCGGCTCCCCCGTGTCTCCCCGATGCTCGGTGTGGTCCTCGCTCTCACGCTCGTCGCGATCTCCGGTTGTGGCAGCGGAGGCGGAGCCAAGGGCGACGGCAAGATCGTCCTCTGGATGCAGATGGACCCGGCGGAGCGCACGCGCTTCGAGGCCAATCTCGCCGACTATCGTGCGAAGCACCCCGATGTGGTGATCGAGTCAGTGCCCTATGACACCGAGAATCTGCGGCAGCAGTTCCAGACCGCCGCGGCCGCCGGTGCGGGGCCCGAGATCATCTTCGGACCCTCGGACCAGGTCGGCCCGCTCTCGCTGCTGCAACTGCTGAAGCCGCTCGAGACCACGATGCCCGCGGGGTTCTTCGACCGCTTCATCCCGCAGTCCCTCGACACGCTCGACGGCCATCTGTGGGCGGCGCCGGACCAGATCGGCAATCACCTCATGCTGCTCTACAACAAGGCGCTCGTGCCCACGCCGCCAGCGGATCACGCGGCGTTCATGGCCACCGCCAAGTCGCTCACCCGCGACGGACGCTATGGCTTCGCCATGAACATGAGCGAGCCCTACTGGCTGGCGCCATTCCTCGCGGGCTTCGGCGGCTGGGTGATGGATGCCTCCCATGCCCCGTCTCTCGACACGCCCGCCATGCGTGACGCGCTCGGCTACCTGGCGAGCCTCAAGGCCGCAGGCATCATGCCGCGCGAATCGGACTACCAAGTGGCCGAGACGCTCTTCAAGGAAGGCAAGGCCGGCATGATCGTGAACGGCCCGTGGTCGTGGGCCGGCTACCGCGAGGCGGGCATCGACCTGGGCGTGGCGCCACTGTGGGTGTTACCCAACGGCCGCGCCGCGCAGCCGATGACCGCGAGCAAGGGCTACTCGATCAACACCAACGTCACCGCCGACGAACTCCCCGCCGTGATCGAACTGATCGAGTTCCTCACCTCCCCCGCAGCCGAACTCCGCGATGCCACACGCCTGGGCCTGCTGCCGAGCCATCGCGACGCGTGGGCGGACGCCGCGATCCAGGGCGATCCGGTGCTGCATGTCTCCCAGGCCAGCATCCAGTCGGGCCGCCGCATGCCGGTCGTGCCCGAGATGCGCGTGCTCTGGGACACGATGCGCCCGGGGATGCAGCAGGTGATGAACGGCTCGCGCACGCCGGAGGCCGCTGCGCGCGAGATGCAGGCCGCCGCCGTCCAGCAGATCGCCGGCATGAAGCGCTGAACGACGATGCTGCGCGCGCCCCGGTCGTTCCCCTACGCGCTGCTCGCGCCCGCCGTGCTGGTGATGCTGGCGGTCGTGCTGTTCCCGCTCGGGTACAACTTCTGGCTCGCGTTCCGCAACATGAGCCTGTACCACTTCCGCGACCATGTGTTCGTGGGACTCGAGCAGTTCCAGCTGATCCTGTCCGAGCCGAGCTTCTACCAGACGCTTGGCAAGTCGTTCATCTGGACGTTCGTCAACGTGGTGGGGCACGTCAGCATCGGCGTGTTCCTTGCGATGCTGCTCAACGGCCCGCTCAAGGGCAAGGCGCTGTTGCGCACCGTGCTGATCCTGCCGTGGGCGATGCCGCAGTACATCTCGGCGCTCGCGTGGCGCGGCATGTTCAACTACGAGTACGGGTCCGTGAACCTGATCCTCTCGAAGTGGCTCCACCTGCCGCCGATCCCGTGGCTCTCGGACCCGTTCTGGGCGTTCGTCGCGCCGATCATCACCAACCTCTGGCTCGGCTTCCCGTTCATGATGATCGTGGCCCTGGGCGGGCTCACCGCGATCCCGCACGAGTTGTACGAGGCCGCCGAACTCGACGGCGCCAGCCGCTGGCACCGCTTCTGGCAGATCACGCTGCCGTCGCTCATGCCGGTGATGATGCCGGCGATCCTGCTGGGCACCGTGTGGACGTTCAATAACACGCTCGTGATCTGGCTCGTGTCCAATGGCGGCCAGCCCGCGGACTCCACGCACATCCTCGTCACCTACATCTACAAGGCGGCATTCACGTACTCGCGATACTCCTATGCCGCCGCGTTCTCGGTGGTCGTGTTCGTGATCCTGCTCGGGTTCGTGGTCCAGGTGCTCCGCAG
>CADEFY010000392.1 GCA_902826705.1 uncultured bacterium | reverse complement strand
ACGGACGCATGAGCCCTGTCCTCAGAACGAGACCACGCCCTCGACCGTGATCCCGTCGAACTCGCCGCCGTTGCGCAGATCGGCTGCCGGGAAGTCCTTGTACTTCTGGGTCACGTACTCGGCCTTCATGACCACGTTCTGCCCGATGAACCAGCCGCCGCCGACCTGCGTGCGCTCGATCGTGACGTCCGACGTGAAGCCGGCCAGGCGGCCCTTGGCCACATTGTACCGGCCGCCCACGTACAGGTCGTTGTGGCAGAACCGATAGAGCCCCTCGCCCGCGTACTGGCTCCACTCGCGGTCCTCGGTCTCGTTGGCGCGGCGGCCCTTGGCCTGCTCCACGTTGCCGAACAGCTCGAGCCCGCGGTAGCGCACGAACGGGTTGATGACCCACGCGTTGACCTTGCTCGCGAACCCCGGCTGCAGGTCGCCCGACCACGCCTGCGCGGCCTCGGTCGCGTTGACGTTCTCGAGCGCGTAGTAGTAGCGCGAGCCCGCACGGCTGCCACTGTAGAGCGTGTTGCTGACCGACTTCTCGGTCGTGTAGAGCGAGCCGGTGAGCCGGAGCCGCAGGTCGTCACCCACCTCGCGGTCGATGCCCAGCTTGGCCATGTAGGTCGGCGCCCGCTGCTCGGGCTTGGCCACCTGGCCGCGCACCTCGCCGCCCGTGACCGCGACCATCGCCAGCAGGCACTCGCGACGGAAGTACACCTCGCCACCCACCTCGGTCGTGAATGCATCCATGATCAGGTTGCCGACGAACGGGTTGAACATCGCCTGGCCGTTGTCGGTGCGGCGGAAGTGCTGGTCGCCGTAGTTGATCTCGAAGTGCCCGATGCGCAGCGTGACGTACTTCATCAGCGCATCGAGGGTCGGGTGCTCCCACGGCGAGCCGTCGACGAGCAGGTAGCCGTCCTTGACCCAGGTCTCGGAGTGATGCCGCGACGCGAGGTAGCTGGTGAGCGCCACGCGCACGCCGCGTGCGAGCTGCGCGTCCATGTACAGGTTGGCGTTGGCGTTGTTGAACCCCGCACCGATGCCGATGAGCCGGTTCACGTCCACGCCGCTCACGATGTTGGGCGTGGCGGTGTTCTGATGGTCGAGCGACTGGAACTGCTGCGTGAACGACGCGCCCCACTGCAACTGGAACCCGTCATAGGCGCGGCCCTCGGACTTGGGCGCCTCGAACACGTTGAGTCCGCGGGCATCGTGCGCGCGGAAGTGCGACATCACGATGGGCTGCGACTGGGTGCGTTCCGTGGAACGCGGTGCGGACGGGTTGTCGCGCGCGGTGTCGTCCTCGGCGCGGACCGGCGTGACGGCGACCGCAGCGATCGCGAACACGAGCGCCGCGAGGGCGGTGAGGTTGCGGGTGCTGGTTCTCATGATCGGCTCCTCTCCAGAGACGATGGACGTGGGACCGGGATGGTTCAGGACGTGGGCGCCAGCAGCAGGCGATAACCGACCTCGATCGCATCACGCACGCGGAGCGTTCCCATCATCATCGTGCGTGGCTTGATGCCGAACTCGGACATGCGCAGCGCGTGCCGGCCCTCGACCCACAGCCCGGCGGCGGTGCGGTGCGCGCGAGCGGTGAGCTCGACGGGCCGCTCCTGGCCTGCGATGCGCAGCGTGCCGCGGAGCAGCAGCGTCAGGGTGTCGCCGGGTGCCGTGCCGGGCTGCAGGCGGTACTCCCCGAGCCGGAACGCGATCGTCGGGAACTCGTCGGCGCGCAGGTCCTTCCACATGTTCTTCTCGAGCGCCGCCTTGGCCGAGCGCAGCGACGTGGCGGGCACGTCGACCTCGAGTCCGACCGCGCCCGCGTTGCGCACATGCGCCTCGAGCTCCGCGGTCGTGGCGGGCGCCCCGGTGAGTCGCACGACGACCGACGTCGAACGCGCCTCGAAGTCATGGACATTGGACTTGCCCTCGATCCACAGCGCGCTGCCGGGGCCCAGGCCGAGGCCGGCCGTATGGCCCGGCAGCGCGACGCCTGCTGCGAGCGCGAGGACGGCCGCGAGCCGAGTCCAGCTCGGTGCGGCGTGACGTGGTGAGGTGTTCATGTGGCCTCCCCTCTGGTGCGGCTCTGACTGCGTGCGAGAAGTGATCTCCCGCGTTCAAGGACAGCTTCGTCCCGCAGGCGCCGCGCGACTACGGGACGGTGGGAGCGAGCGGCATGGTCCGTTCGGATACCGCCGCGGGATGCGCGAGGTGCGCATCGCCCGTGGGTGTGGCGATCGCGATGCGCGCATCGAGTGCGACCAGACCCTCGCCCTCCGCGAACACGCGCACCGGATTCAGGTCGAGTTCGCAGATCCGCGGGTGATCGCCGGCGAGTTGCGAGACGCGCAGCAACAGGTCCTCGGCCGCGGCGATGTCACTGGGCGGCGTGCCGCGGTGGCCCTGCAGCAGCGGCAGGCCGCGGATCGAGTGCACGGCCTCTCGCGCATCGCGGTCGGTGAGCGGATGCACGCGGAACGCCACATCGCGCAGCACCTCCACGTGCACGCCGCCCAGGCCGAAGAGCACGAGCGGTCCGAACACGGGGTCGCGCGTCATGCCCACC
>CADEFY010000391.1 GCA_902826705.1 uncultured bacterium | reverse complement strand
CAAGCACGCGGCCCACGTACATCTCCGGGCCGGGAGGCATCGGGTAGGGCGAGCTGCGCGGCGCGGCGAACGGATCGGCGCCGGCGAGGCCCTGCACGCCGATCGCGCGCTCGACCAGCGCGTAGTACGGCTCGAGCTCGTCGTAATCGACCGGCCAGTCGGCGAAGCTGGCGCCCGGGACCTCGCCCAGCAGCGTGCCGAGCTGGAAGTCGACCGGCGCGAAGCGCGGGGTCTTGCAGTCGGCGTGCACGAAGCCGCCGCCGACGGTGCGCGGCAGCCCGTTGACCTCACCGACGTGCGTGCGCTCTCCGTCGCGCTCGCTCGCGCGGAAGCTGCGCGGCTCGAGCCAGGCCTGCGCCGCCAGCATGGCGCGCGCCTCGAGCTTGATCTCGTCGTTGGAGAAGAGCGTGCGCGGGTTGCCCGGTGCGGGATCGTCGAGGCCCGGGAAGTAGCACGGCCCGGCTTCGAGGATGCAGACCTTCCAGCCGCTCTTCGCGAGCACCCAGGCCACGGGCGCGCCGCCGCAGCCGCTGCCGATCACCAGCGCGTCGAAGCGCGACAGGGTCGCATCGCCGAGCACATCGGGAACGCGGGACGGGAGTACGGTCATCAGAAGTACCGCTTGCCGCCCTGCGCCTGGACCATCATCTCCAACACGCCGAGCACCTCGGGGTCGAAGCCGGCGTTGGGCAGCGCCGGATCGAGCGTCTGGTTGGGGCGGTCGGGGTGGTCGCGCAACTGTTGCTCCGACTCGTGCCAGATCGAGTAGCCCAGCGGCTGGCTGTCTCCGCCGTAGTGGTAGTCGCGCCAGGCGGCGGCGCCGCGATTTCCGCCGTACTCCGGCGGACAGAACATGCCCTCCGCCAGGTGTGAGAGCACGACCTCCTGGAACTCGCGCGGTGCGGCATCGAACGCCGCGAGCCGCGCGGCGTCGTCCAGTGCCGCGAACTCCGCTGCGCCGGCGGCCGCGGCCGCGTTCTCGAGCTCGGCGAGGCCCTTGCGATACAGGCCCTGGAGTCCCGCAGCCGGGAGCAGCGACGCGGTCAGCGTGGTCCCGGGCACCGAGCCGGGGCCGAGGATCAGCGCGCGAAACGCCAGCTCCTGCAGGCGAGTCGGTGGGACGACTTCGAGGAACGCATTGGCGGGGAAGCGGTGGCTCGGGCGGCCGGTCTGCGGGTCTGGATAGGGGTTGCGATCGCTCGCCGGCCCGCCGCGGAACAGTGGGGGGATCGGTGCATCGAAGCTCGCGAGGAAGCGATCGATGTACTCGACCGCACCCGCGCCGAGCGCCCCCACGGTCTCATCCTCGGGCACCAGTGCCGCAGCCAGCGCTTCGAGCGCGCGCCGCTCGCGCGCGCCGAAGAAGCGCGCGACCTCGCTGCCGGTCGCCGGCGCCGGTGTGTGGCAGCCCCAGAGATTGCCCAGGCCCACCGCCGCGCTGCCGGCGCCGAGCAGCCACAGGAACCCCCGCCGATCGATCCCCTGCCGCAGCAGCATCCCGCGATCCCCCCCGAGCGAGCGTGTGCCGCGATTCTAAGCGGGCGCGGTCAAGGCTTCTTGCTGCGGGTGCGGGCCAGGGCGAGCTCCGCGGTGGTGGTCAGTCGACCACCGGCCTTGAGCTCGCCGGTGACGTGTACCGAGCCCATGACCTCGTCGAGATAGGTCGGTCCCTGCGGCGTGGGGATGAACCAGCCGGTGGGACACATGGTCAGGATCTCGACGAACGAAAAGCCCTTGCCCTCGAGCTGGGTCTCGAACGCGCGCTTGATCATGCGCTTGGTCTTCGAGACGCCGGCCGCCGTGTCGACCGAGCCGCGCGCGCAGTAAGCCGTACCCGCGAGCTGCGCGAGCAGGTCGCCGATCAGGATCGGGTGCCCGTGCTGCTCGGCGCTGCGGCCCTCGAGCGAGTTCTTGGTGCGCTGGCCGATCACGGTGGTCGCCGTCATGTGCCCGCCGGTCTCGCCGAACACGCCGTTGTTGAGCAGGATCGCCGTCACGTTCTCGCCGCGCGCGGCCGTGTGGATGACCTCCTGCAGGCCCTCGTTCACCATGTCGCCGTCGCCCTGCAGCGTGAACACCAAGGTGTCGGGGCGCATGCGCTTGACGCCGGTGGCGACCGACGGCGCGCGCCCGTGCAGCGCTTGCACCGCGTCGACGTCCATCGACGAGCTGAACGCGGTGTAGCAGCCGATGCCCACCACCCCGATCGAGCGCTGCGCGCAGTCGAGCTCCTCGATCGCCTCGAGCATGATGCGCGCCGCCAGCGGCTCGCCGCAGCCCGGGCACAGATCGTGGTGCTCGCGCAGCAGCAGCGCCGGCTTGTCGCGCGCCGTGCGCACGGCGTCGGCCTGGGGGGCGCGAGAGGTGTCGAGGATCGGGAGCTTTGCGTTCATCGAGATTCTCCGGCCGGAGTACAGAGGCTACGTTCGCCTTCGGCTCACTGCGCGCCGCTGGACGCGGCTTTCTGGTTCTACGTTCGCCTTCGGCTCACTGCGCGCCGCTGGACGCGGCTTTCTGGTTCTACGTTCGCCTTCGGCTCACTGCGCGCCGCTGGACGCGGCTTTCTGGTTCTACG
>CADEFY010000390.1 GCA_902826705.1 uncultured bacterium | reverse complement strand
CGGCGCGTGAGCCGCTCCAGCTGCCGCTCGAGCCCGGGTTCGAGCGCGGCCCGGTGGATGTCGATGCCGTGCCGCTTCTGGTAGGCCGTGTCGTGCTTGACCCGCGCGGTCGCGATCAGCTCGCCATGCTCACCCAGCTTGCCGAAGTCGAGCTCCCATGTGGGCAGCACCTTGAGTCGGTCGTTGCCGAGCACTGCCACGTACAGCTCACGGCCCTCGACGTACTCGTCCACCAGGGCGTCGGTGCCCACCGACTCGTGGATGAACTGCACGCGCTCGGCCAGTTTCTCGTCGCTGTCCACGAGGCTCTTCTGCGCGATGCCGAGTGAGGCCTCCTCACTGGCGCTCTTCACGAAGAGCGGGAATCGCAGCGAACGCGGGCGCCGCGGCTTCTGACCGCGTGAGACCACCATGAACGCTGGCACACGCACCCGGTGATACGCGGCGAGCTTCTTGGTGATCGTCTTGCTGCGCGCCAGCATGAGACCGCGCGGGTTGCAGCCGGTGTAAGGCAGGCGCAGCAGCTCGAGATAGCTCACCACGTGCGCATCGAAGTCGCTGATGCCGTGGAACTCCTCGAGCAGGTTGAACACGATGTCGGGAGCCCACTCCTCGGCGGCGAGCCGGATCGGGTTGAGCTCATCCTGCACGCCGAGGACGCGCACCTCGTGTCCCAGACGGCGCAGTGTGCTCACCACGTCGTACTCGGTCTTGATGCGCGCCACCTCCTCGGGCGGCAGGCCCTTGAGGCTGTCCGGCGGCACCAGCGTGGGATGCAGCAGGACGAGCACGCGAAGCGCCTTCTTCACAGGGCCACCCAATTGCGACGGCTGTAGTGGAAGTGCACGGTGCGCACGGTGAGCAGCAGCGCCACGTCCACGGCGAGTCTCCGCGCGCTTCCCGAGACGCGCAGATCGAGCATCTGGCATCGGCTGGTGACGTCATCGAGCACGCGCTCGAGGGCATAGGGCGACTCGCCCGTGAAGCGCGCCACCATGCGCCGCACCTCGCCGCGGTGACGGCGCAGGAAGCGCGCCGCGGGCTCGCCCTGGCGGCCCGGCTCGGCGGCGAACAGGCGCTGCAGGTCGCGATCCGGGATCGAGGGACGGTGCTGTGCGTAGTGGGCCTGCTTGGCCGCGTAGTGCTCGCGCAACGTGCTGCGCAGCTCGGAGAGCGGTTCGAGCTGTTCGCGCGAGGCCACGGGCGGCTTCTGTCCGCGCAGTTCCAGCATGAGCGCCTCCACGTACTCCAGCTTGCGGAGCGCCGGCCAGTCCGCGTAGCGGCGTCGCCACGGGTGTCGCGGCGTGAGCCAGACCGCGAACGTCTCGGCGAAATCCTCCTCGGGGTGTGCCTGCGCGTAGTACTGCCGCAGGTGCTGCACGAAGCGCTGGCTCGCCGGATTGGGGCGGTACACCTCGGGATAGGGCCGGCTCGCGTCACCGAACAGTCGGCGCCACTCCGTGCGCCGGTGCAGGCGCCACGCGTGCTGCGCGCAGTGCCCTGCCTCGTGGCGCAGGATCATCATGCACTCCTCGCGCGTGCCGCCCTCGGCCTCGAGCATCATGCGGCGCTCGAGCCGCAGCAGCCTCGGGTGCGCCAGGTAGAAGGGCAGCGCGATGCCCGGGATGCGGTCGGGCGAGAACCACTCGGTGGAGAGCCAGACATGCGGCTTGAGCCGCAGGCCGCGGGCTTCGAGTTCGCCGTGCAGCGCGCGCACAGACGACTCGAGCGTGCCGCCCTGCCAGGACAGCCGCAGGTCGCAGAAACGCAGGTCGAGCAGCTGCTCATCACGCCAGGCCGCCCAGCGGGGCGGCGTGCGGCGGCGTGCGGTGACGGCCATGGGCCTCGCACCTCGGGGTCCGCGGGTGGACCCCCGCGGGAGCCGCACCGTAACCTGCGCGGCCCGGGATGCCCCCGGACGCGCGCGAGACGAGGAGGCATCTTACTCATGAGCAGCCGCAAGGGAAGCGGACGCCCCGACCGCCACACGCTCTATGAAGTGGCCGTGCAGGGTCCGGACTGGGACCTGGACTTCCTCGAGCGCGTCGCGGCCCGCCACCTCGGCCGCCGGCCGCGCCGGTTCCGCGAGGACTTCTGCAGCACTGCGGCGCTGGCCACGGCGTGGGCGCAGCGCGGCGCGGACCGCGAGGCGTGGGCCGTGGACCTCGATCCCGAACCGCTCGCCTGGGCGAAGCGCCACCGGCTGCCGTATGCGCGCGGCGTGGAGGGGCGCGTGCACCTGGTGCGCTCGGACGTTCGGCGGCCGCAGCGCCCGGCAGTCGATGTCGCATGCGCACTCAACTTCTCGTGGTGGGTGTTCCACCGCCGCACCGATCTCGTGACGTATCTGCGCGCCGCACGGGCGTCGCTCGTGTCGCGCGGCGTGCTCGTGATGAACCTCTACGGCGGGACGCGCGCCGAGAAGCCGCTCGTCGAACGCACGCGCAAGGCGGCGGGCAACGGTCCCGACGGCACGATGCACGAGGGGTTCACCTACATCTTGGAGCAGGAGTCGTTCGACGCGGTGACGCGGCGGCTGCTCGCGCACACCCACTACGAGGCCCGCGCCCGGCGCCGCCGGGG
>CADEFY010000389.1 GCA_902826705.1 uncultured bacterium | reverse complement strand
GGGCGCGCCGCCTCGTCTCGGCGGTGCGCAACTGCGACTCGAGCGCGAGCGAGGCCGCCTCCTGGAACGCGGCGAGTCCCTGGCGCGACGGAGCGCCGCCGGCCAGCACGAGCAGGCCGTGCGGCCGCGGCCCGCGCCGGAGCGCGATGGCGCCGAGTCCCGCGGTGTCCGACCACGGCGTGCCGTCGCCACCGCCATGCACGCCGCTGGCGACCGTGGCGTCGTGCCAGACCTCGGCCAGTCCGGGCGCCAGCGCCGCCGGTGCGATGCCCCAGGGCAGCCGCCGCTGGTCCGCGGGCACGTGCTCCGGCGCCGCGCGGCGCGCCTGCCCCAGCCAATCGACCAGAGTGGGCGCGTCGGGTGCAGCCGCGCTCTCGCGCGCGAGCGTGAGCACCGCGGCACGCGCGTCCCACTTCAGCCACCAGGCGTGAGCGGCGCCGCCACCGTCCGCATGCACGGCCCAGGCGGCGATCATGCGTTCGAGCGCGTCGAGATCGGCCTCGGCCGCCAGCAGCGCCGCGAGCAGCCGCACCGGTGCAGGTGCGGCGTCGGTGGGGCCGGGGATCGGACGGGCGGGCTGGTCCATGAGTGGGGAGCCCCGGCGCAGGGCGCCGCGGCTCTCCTCGTCATCGGCGATCGGAGGGGCGGCCTTGACCCTCGGATCCGCGGCCCCGCATGCTCCGTGCGCACCCAGTCGAGCACACACCGGACGCCGCAGGGGAGGCCGTATGTCGGAACAGCCGCAGCAGCCGTCGATCGAGATCGGCCTGGGGGAACGTGAGGCCGAGGGCATCTACTCCAATGTGGTCTTCATCACCCATTCGGCCTCGGAGATCATCCTCGACTTCGCGCGCCTCCTGCCGGGCCTGCCCAAGGCGCGTGTGTTCTCGCGCATCGTGATGACCCCGCAATCGGCCAAGGGGCTGCATCGCGCACTCGGCGAGAACCTCGGCAACTACGAGAAGCAGTTCGGCGACATCCGGCTGCCCGCCGAGCCGCCGCGGCGCAGCGAGATGGGGTTCACCGGCCAGGTCGACTGAGCGCGGCTCCGGTCATCCGCGCGGCGAGCGCGTCGTCGACGCGCGGCGCCGCATCGAGCAGCGCCGAGAGCGACGCGGGTGGCCGCATCGGCCGGCCGCTGCGATCCACGAGGCAGTGCTCGGTGAACCCCATCGCGAGCGAGGCGCCGTCGGCGCCGACGAGGTGGTAGCCGAACCGCATCGTGGCGCGGCCGCGCTCGAGCAGCCCGGTCTCGATGGTGACCGCCTCGTCGTACCTCGCGCCGCGCAGGTAGCGGCAGCGCGCCTCGAGCACCGGCAACAGCACGCCATCCTCGGACTCGACCTGGGCGTAACTGCGTCCGAGCGAGCGCAGCATCTCAGCGCGGCCGATCTCGAAGAAGGTGAGATAGCGGCCGTAGTACACCCAGCCCATGGGGTCCACGTCGGCGTAGCGCACACGCACGTCGAAGCGATGCAGCATCACGGCCCTCCTGCCGCTCGGGTCTTCCATCGTCGGTGCAGCCAGAACCAGTGCTCGGGACGCGCACGCACCTGCGCCTCGAGGAGCTGCGTGTGCAGCCGCGTGAGCGCCTGCACGGCCTGCTCATCGCGCGGATCGCCCTGTGGCAGGAGCGGCGCCGCGACGCGTGCATGGTGCCGTCCGTCGGCGGTGCGGTGGATCGTGCCGAACACGATCGGCGCCCCGGTCGCGAGGGCGATGCGCGCGGGCCCGGCGGGTGTGCTCGCCGGCCGGCCCATGAACGGCACCCACACGCCCTCGTGCCGCGCGTCCTGGTCGCCCAGCATCGCCACGAACCGGCCGCTTCGCAGCGCCTGGAACACGCGCTTGATGCCGCCGCTGGTGGTGACCTGCCCCACTCCCGCCGCGGCGCGAGTGGCCGTGAGCCAGCGTCCGGCGCCCGGGTTGCTCGGCGGGCGGAACACGAAGTCGACCGGGAACTGCCGGCCGATCGCCGCCCCGAACAGCTCGAAGTTCCCGTAGTGCCCGGTCAGCAGGATCGCCCCGCGGCCCATGGCCGCGGCCTCGGCCAGATGCTCCTCGCCCTCGAACGCGGCGAACACGCGCTCGCGCGGCGCGCGCACGAGCCGCGCGAGGTGCGGGTACTCCGCCGCCACGCGGCCGAGCTCGGCGTAGTGTCGCGCCAGCACGCGCTCGCGCTCGGCCGCCGCCCACTCGGGGAACGCGATCGCGAGGTTCTCGCGCGCCACACGCCCGCGGAGCCCTGCATGGTGGAGCAGGCTGCCGAGCTGCGCGCCGACCGCCGTGGCCGCGCGCCACGGCAGTGCGCCCAGGCCCGCGGCGACCGCACGCAGCAGCGCCGTCTCCGCGGCATGCGAGGGACTCATGCGCGCCGCCGCCAGCGGCCGCCGGGGACTGCGACCGCCACACCGGTCCACTCGAGCACGAGCATCGCGGCGGCCGCCTCGGCGGGCGGGACGCCTGCGGCCGCGGCGAGCCGCTCGAGCGTGAGCGGCGTGCGGCCGAGTGCCGCACTGAGCGCGGCCGCCGGCTCGCCTGCGGGCGCGGCGTGTCCCGCACGCACCATCGCAGCGCGCACGTCGGC
>CADEFY010000388.1 GCA_902826705.1 uncultured bacterium | reverse complement strand
CGGGGAGCGCATGACCACGTCCCGGCCCTACCGCGCCGCCCGGCCCTCCGAGGAGGCCATGGAGGAACTGGAGCGCGAGGCCGGAGCGCAGTTCGACCCCGAGGTGGTGGCGGCGTTCCAGCGCCTGCTGGAGCGCGAGGGGGAGGGCCGCCGGGCCGCTTGATCGCGGCCTCTCGGCTCGCGGTCGCCTCCCGCCAACGGGCTCAAGCCCGTCGCTCGGGCGGCCGATGATGCACAGGAAGCCACGTCAGCCGGGCGCATGCCCGTCGCGGTGCACGCGGGCAGGACGACCCGCGCAGGGAGGTGATCAGGATGGCCAAGGGCAGGATCCTCGTGGTGGACGACGAGATCTACATCGTCCACATCCTGGACTTCAGCCTCGGCATGGAGGGTTACGAGGTCATCACCGCACTCGATGGCGAACAGGCCCTCGAGAAGGCGAAGGCCGAGCGACCCGACCTGATCGTGCTCGACATCATGATGCCCAAGCTCGACGGCTACGAGACCTGCAAGCTGCTCAAGGCCGATGCGGGCACCAAGGACATCCCGGTGATCCTGCTCTCGGCGAAGGGCCGCAACGTGGACCAGAAGATCGGGTTCGAGGTCGGAGCGGACGACTACATCACCAAGCCGTTCTCCCCGCGCAAGCTGGTCGAGCGCATCAACGCCATCCTCGGTCAGGGCTCGCAGCAGCAGCGATCCGCCTGACGCGCGGCGCGCCCGACGCGCCTCAGCGGATCACGACGAACCGGCCGGTGGTCTGTCCCGCGGGGGAGTCGACGGTGAACAGGTAGAGGCCGCTCACCACGTCCTGGCCGTTGCGTGAGATCAGGTCCCAGCTCGCCTGGCCGTTGCCGCCGCGGCCGTCGTGCTCGATCTGCGCCACGAGATCGCCCGCCACGGTCCACACCTTGATGGTGCTGCGCGTGCGCGGCAGGCCCACGAAGTCGAGGTGACGCGCGAACACGTCGCCGGGCACGGGTCGGCGGTCCCACGCCGCGCCACCGCGGTAGGGGTTCGGCACCACGCGCACGTTCGACACGTCGTCCCGCGCCTCGGCGCGCGGCCGCACGATGTCGCCGAACACGGCGCGGAACGGACTCTCGAGCGTCTCGATGCGCGGCACGCCGCCCTGCACGGTGTCGCGCACTGCGAGCGTGGTGACGGCGTAGTGATAGTCGAACCCGTCGAGCACCTCGCGGTCGAGATACCGGTAGCGGCCCACGGGGTGGTGCTGGCGCTCGTAGAGGACGTAGTCGTAGGGCACGGTCGGGTCGGTGACGCTGGCGAGCGGCGTGGCGCCGAACAGCGTGTCGTTGCCGAACGCGGCGATCTGCTGCCACTGCGGGATGGGCGGGAACAGCGCCTCGCGCGTCCAGTCGCTGAGGCGATAGAGGCGGTAGCCGCCGAATCGCCAGCGGCCGCCGGGGTTGATGCCGGCGCCGATGACGATCTCGGGGTAGTCGTCCCAGGCCACCTCGACCTGGCGCTCGCCTGCGGTCACACGCACGGAGGGCTGCGGTGGTGCGGCGGTGCCCGTCGTCCAGTGCACCTGGGTCTCGCGGCCATCGCGCCCGGTGCAGTTGTCGCAGTCCCAGTCGGTCCAGATGCACGGCAGGTCGCTGCGGTAGAGCACCTCGGGGTCGCCGGCGGGCGGGAAGTTGTTGACGTTGTCGTAAGCCGGATCCTCGATGTACTTCTTGTTGCAGTTGGGGTCCCAGCGGAACGTGATGCCTGCGGGCGGGGAGTAGCAGAGCTCGTGGCCGTTGAGGCCGGTGAACCCGCCCGTGTGGTCGCCCAGCTGACTCGTGTCGGGCTGACGGTTCTGGAACACGCCGTGCCAGAGCAGCCGGGCATTGGTGGCCGAGGCCGTGAGCGAGTCGGCGTTCTGGCCGAGCACGAACGCCACGGCCATCTCCACCGTCTCGCCCGGATCGAGCTTGGCGAACGGTCCGCACGACAACAGCACCGAGTAGTCGCGCAGCTGCGAGCGGTTGCTGCTGGGGAACTCCCCACGCATCGCCTCGTAGCGGTCCACGTCGATGGTGGGAGGCCCGCCCTGACGCGGCGCCACCCCGCGCGCGAACACCGTGTAGCGGAACGTCGTGTCCTTTGCCGGCGCGCGCCGGGCATCGTAGGCCGCTCGCGAGCCGGCCGAGGCGAAGTTGTAGATCAGGCCCAGCGGGTCGGTCGTGTGCGAGAGCCCCACGAGTCCGACCCACGGCAGGTCGGCGCGGCTGCCGTCACGCACCCCGACCGAGCGGCCCGCCAGCGTGCGATAGCACTCCTTGATCCAGATGCCGCCGATGGTGGATCGCCCCTCGTACCACGTGACGCTGTCGGCGAACTCGAACACCACGTCGTCGTTCTGCGAGCCCGCCGCGTTCACCTCGCGCGAGTCGAGGTCGGCGAGCAGTCCCAGGCGCACGTCGGTGAGTCGCTCGTCGGAGCGGTTCGTGACGAACCAGTGCACTCCGGCGATGCGCTCGTAGCCCGGTGCGTTGTACGCGAACACCTGCTGGCGCACCTCGAGCCCCAGCGGCCGGTGCGTCTCGCCCTGCGGCCCCACGTAACCGATCGCCTCCGG
>CADEFY010000387.1 GCA_902826705.1 uncultured bacterium | reverse complement strand
GGGCCGGGGCAGCACGCCGAAGAAGCGGATGCGCAGGTCGCGCGCGAGCTTGGGCGCGTCGAGGAACGGTGCGTCGACGGGCGCGTTGGCGAACACGTTCAGGCAGTCGAAGCGCGCCGTGCGCTTGTCGCCATGCATCGCCGCGGTGCTCGCGAACGGCAGCGGATCGGGCGCCTCGGTGTTGGGCGGGTAGAGCGGCGGCGGCGGTTGTGGCCGCGCCGCGATCACTGCCGGGTCCAGCTCGAGCCGGCCGAGTTCGTCGACGATCGTCTCCAGCGCGCGGCCGCGCTCATCGAACAGCACGAGCTTGAAGTTGCCGGTGCCGTCCTCGTCGTACGCGAACAGCAGCCGTCCGTCCGGCAGCGGCGTGGGTGAGAGCGCGGACCAGCCCTTGGGGGCGCCATAGCCGAACAGCGGCTCGGCCGCGCCGAACCCGCCGCGCCAGCGCTGGAGACCGAAGCGCGTGGGGCGCAGGATCGAGGAGCGCTCGGGGCGCACGCCGATCAGCGTGGAGTCGGCGAGCACCACGGGTTGGTAGGCCATCTGGCCCGCGCGGGAGCGTGGGTCGCCGCCCTGCAGGCGCGAGAAGTCGCCGTCGGGCGCCGCCGAGAGCGCGTGCCACAGGTCCACCGTGTCGGCCGGCTGCGCGAGCGCGGCGTCGGTGGTCGCTCCGGTGTCCGAGGCGAAGTAGCGCGAGAAGAACCAACGCGCGTACACGATGCGGCCCGTGCGCGGATCGATCGACGGCTCCTCGGCGCCGTTGCGCTCGCTGGTGAGGCGCATGAGTCCAGTGCCGTCCGCCGCCACCACCCACAGGTTGGTGGTGAGCGCCCGGCCCTGCTGTGCGCGCCACGGCCAGCGCGTGCTCGCGAACACGATGCGGCCGTCGGGGAGCCAGCAGGGATCGATGTCGTCGTAGCGCTCGAATCGCGCGGCCTCGGCGCCGAATCGCGCCGTGAGGTCCACTGCGCGGTCGGTGCGCGTCACCGGCGTGAGCTGCGTGCCCTCGGTGCGCACGCGCCAGATGCGCCAGGCGCTGTCGCGATGCGCGAGGGCGGCGAACGCGATGAACCGTCCGTCGTACGACACGGCCGGATCGCTGACGTCGAAGAACCGCCCGGGCGCCAGCTCGCGCATGCGGCCATCGGCCTCGCGCACGATCAGCCGCCCACCGGCGGCGACGAAGCGTCCCGCCGGCCCGGCACCCGGCACCACCGCCGAGCCCGCGAGCGGCAGGCGTGAGACGAACACGATCGGCGGGATCGGGCGGACGCGCGCCGCGAGCAGCGCCAGGCACGAGGCGGCGAGCCGCCGCGCGCGGACGAGCCGGCGCAGCACGAGGGGCATGGGGATCGTGGAGGTCATGCCCCCTGCCATAAGAGAAGGCGCCAGCGGCGTGACAGCCGCGGGCGCCTTCGAGCGGCGAGGTGCGACTACCGGTACAGCGTCTTGACCGAGCCCCACGTGGACGGCTTGGCCGGCGTGGCGCAGTCGATCGCCAGCGTCAGCGTGATGACCGTGCCCCACGTGCCGAACTGCTGGCCCGGGGCCGCCGGCGCGCACGAACCATCGAGGAACGTGGGGTAGTCGGCCGGCTTCGTGATCGCCGGGTTGAGGCTGGTGGTCTCGCCCACGCCGACGCCGTTGCCGATGCCGAACGTGAGGGCGCAGCCGCCCGCGAACACGCCCGAGGTGTTGCCGTTGACGACCGACGCCACCGGGATGTTGTTCACGAACTGCACCGTCGAGATGATCGTCGTCGTGCCGAGCGTGGCCACGCCATCGCCCCACGCGCCACCCGTGTTGAAGAGCTCGAACTGGCCGCCCGTGTACGCCGACGTGTAGATCACGACGCCGGTGCCGTTGCCGTCACGCAGATCGGTCGTGCCGAAGCCCACGTTGTTCGTGGCGCAGCGCAGTTCCCACTGCGTGCCGAGCGTGCCGTTGTACGACTGCGCGTGCAGCACGTGCGGGAGCCCTGAGTTGATGCCCGTGCGGTGCGAGCTGGCGCGGCCCGTGAGGAGCTGGCCACCGAGGTCGGTGGACTGATACGTGCCGGTGACGGGCGCGGCGAGCGCGGCCGACGCCGCGAGCGCGGTCGTCGCGAGCGTGAGGAGCAGCGAGGTAGCGGAACGACGCATGAAGGGCCTCCGAATCGGATGGTGCGACAGGGTGCGGGAGGTCCGAGGCCGACTGGGGGGCGCGACACGGGACTTCCGCGAGGGGTCTGATACTCGGCTGGCACGCACCATAGCGCCTTCCGTTCCGCATGACCAGACCGCATCGCGTGTGGAGCCGAAGCTGTTGACGCTTGTCAGATGGCCGTTTAGCGTCGGCGATCATGGCCGAGCCCCCTCCGCACCACCCGGACGCCGGCTGGATCGAGGTCATCGTCGGGAGCATGTACAGCGGCAAGACGGAGGAGCTGATCCGCCGCCTGCGCCGCGCCCAGATCGCCCGCCAGCGCGTCGAGATCTTCAAGCCCGGGATCGACGTGCGTTACGCCCGCGACCACATCGTGTCGCACAGCGAGCTGCGGATCCCGTCGCGCATGGTGAGCACCGCCAAGGACATCCTGGCGCACGCCCAC
>CADEFY010000386.1 GCA_902826705.1 uncultured bacterium | reverse complement strand
GGCCTGCCGTGGCTGAGCTTCGGCCGGTTGCGGCCGCTCCACACCAATGCGGTGATCTTCGCGTTCGCAGGCAACGCCTTCTTCTGTGGCGCCTACTACTCCATGCAGCGGCTGCTCAAGGCGCGCATGGCCTCGGACCTGCTCAGCCGCATCCACTTCTGGGGCTGGCAGGCGATCATCGTCGGCGCGGCGCTGACGCTTCCGCTGGGGCTGACGCAGGCCAAGGAGTATGCCGAACTCGAGTGGCCGCTCGACATCCTGATCGCGGTCGTGTGGGTCGTCTTCGCGGTCAACACCTTCATGACCATCGCGCGACGTCGCGAGCGGCATCTGTACGTGGCGATCTGGTTCTACATCGCCAGCATCGTCACCGTGGCCGTACTGCACATCTTCAACAACCTCGCGCTGCCCGTGTTCGCATTCAAGAGCTACTCGCTCTACGCGGGCGTGCAGGATGCGTTCATGCAGTGGTGGTACGGCCACAACGCAGTGGCGTTCTTCCTCACGACGCCGTTCCTCGGCCTGATGTACTACTTCATGCCCAAGGCCGCAGAGCGCCCGGTGTTCTCGTACAAGCTGTCGATCGTCCACTTCTGGTCGCTGGTGTTCCTCTACATCTGGGCGGGGCCGCATCACCTGCACTACACGGCGCTGCCCGAGTGGGCCACCACCCTCGGCATGGTGTTCTCGGTCATGCTCTGGATGCCCTCGTGGGGCGGCATGATCAACGGGCTGCTCACGCTGCGCGGCGCCTGGCACAAGGTGGTCGAGGATCCCGTCCTCAAGTTCTTCGTCGTCGCGATCACCGCCTACGGCATGGCCACGTTCGAGGGGCCCATGCTGTCGATCAAGACGGTCAACGGGCTGGCGCACTACACCGACTGGATCATCGCGCACGTCCACACCGGCGCACTCGGTTGGAACGGGCTGCTCACGTTCGGCATGGTGTACTGGCTGCTCCCGCGCCTCTTCCAGACGCCGCTGTACTCCAAGCGGCTCGCGGAGGCGCACTTCTGGTTCGCCACGTTCGGCATGATCCTGTACGCGACGGCCATCTACAGCGGCGGCCTGACGCAGGGGCTCATGTGGCGCGCCTTCGACCAGACCGGGCGGCTCGAGTTCCCGGACTTCGTCGAGACCACGATGAAGCTGATGCCGATGTACTGGACGCGTGCGCTGGGTGGCACGCTCTATCTGATCGGCATGGTGATGTTCGGCTGGAACATCCTGCAGACCTGGCGCCGCCGCCCCGCGCGCTACGAGGAACCTGCGATCGAGGCGCCCGCGCTCGAACGCCGGCGCCCTGCGCCCGCCACCGGTGGCTTCCTCCAGCTCGACTGGCACCGCCGCTGGGAGGCGATGCCGCTCACGTTCACCGTCTGGGTGGTGATCGCCGTCGTGGTCGCCTCGCTCTTCGAGATCCTGCCCACATTCCTGATCCGCTCCAATGTCCCCACGATCGCCTCGGTCAAGCCCTACACGCCGCTCGAGCTGACGGGCCGCGATGTCTACATCCGGGAAGGCTGCGTCAACTGCCACTCGCAGATGATCCGGCCCTTCCGGCACGAGACCGAGCGCTACGGCGAGTACTCCAAGCCCGGCGAGTCGGTCTACGACCACCCGTTCCTGTGGGGATCGCGCCGCATCGGCCCCGACCTCGCGCGCACCGCGGGCAAGTACAACCACTTGTGGCACGTGCGGCACATGGCGGACCCGCGCCAGATCAGCCCGCAGTCGATCATGCCCGCGTACCCGCATCTGCTCACCGACAAGATCGACTTCGCCGCGGTGCAGAAGCGGGTGGACGCCATGGCCATGCTGGGCGTGCCGTACGGCGAGGCCGTGCAGCGCGCTCCCGAGATGGCGCGGGAGCAGGCGCGTGCGATCGCCGCCGACGTGGCGGCACAGGGCGGACCCGATGGCCTCGAGGACAAGGAGATCCTCGCGCTCGTGGCCTATCTGCAGCGGCTCGGCGCGGACATCAAGGCGGCCGGGCCGACCGCGGTGCACGCGGGCATGGCGGGAGGGCACTGACATGAAGCTCTCGGACATCATGAGCCACGCTGGCCTCGCGATGTACGCCGAAGTCGCATTGCTGTGCTTCTTCGGAGCGTTCCTCGCGATCCTCATCCACACGCTGCGCAGCTCGAACCGCGCCGAGTTCGACCGCGCCAGCCGCCTGCCGCTCGAGGACGATGCGACCCCCACTCGGGAGACCACTCATGAGCACGCCTGACGATCCCCGCAAGGACAGCGGCGCGGACCGCCTGCTCGAACATGATGCCGACGGCATCCGCGAGTACGACAACCCGATGCCGCGCTGGTGGCTGTGGATCTTCTGGGCCACGATCCTGTGGTCGGTGATCTACGTGGCCGATGTGGTCCCCGGTGTGGGCAGTGGCCGCGGCCGCATCGCGAACTACGAGGCGGACATGGCCCAGGCCGAGGCGCGCTACGGTGCGGCGCGTGCCGCCGCTGCGAACGCCGCGGCCGTCGTCACGCCGGAAGCGATCCTCGTACTCGCGCAGGACTCTGACCGCATGACTGCGGCGCGTGAGCGATTCGCCGCCACCTGCTCGCCGTGCCACCTGGCCG
>CADEFY010000385.1 GCA_902826705.1 uncultured bacterium | reverse complement strand
CGAGCAGCGCGCGCAGCGCCGGCTCGAGCTGCGGATCGCGGTAGGCGAAGCCGAGCCGTTCGAGCACCGCTGGGCGCAGTCGCTGGCTGGCGAGCAGCATGCCGTCGGCCATCTCGCGGCCCAGCAGGAGCCGCAGCGCGAACGCCGGCGCCGGCAGCAGGCTCGGGCGCCGCAGCACGCGGCCCAGCGCGTGCGCCAGCTCGCCCATGCGCGCGGTCTGGGGCGCGACAGCCGCGAACGGCCCGCTGAGCGCCGGGGTGACGAGCGCGAAGCGCAGCATGCCGAGCAGGTCATGCAGCGTGACCCAGCTCCACCACTGCCGCCCCGAGCCCAGCGGCCCACCCGCCCCGAACGCGAAGAGCGGGAGCATCGGCGCGAGCGCACCGCCCTGCGGCCACAGCACGATGCCGATGCGCGGGTGCGCCACGCGCAGGCCTGCGCGGGCCGCGGGCGCCGCGGCGTCCTCCCACGCGAGGGCCAGGTCGGCGAGGAAGCCGCGGCCCGGCGGGCTCGCGTCCTCGAGCGGTGCGTCACCGCGGTCGCCGTACACCCCCACCGCGGAGGCGGACACGAGCACGCGGCAGGCGCCTCGCGCCTCCACGAGCGCCCGCACGAGCGTGCGCGTGCTGGCGATGCGGCTCTCGACGAGCTCTCGCTTGCGTGCCTCGGTCCATCTCGCATCGGCGATGCCGGCGCCGGCCAGGTGCACGACCGCGTCGACGTCGGCGAGGGCCGCGGGGTCGAGTGTGCCGCGTGCCGGATCCCACGCGATCTCGTGTGCATCGCGGGCCGCGCGCCGCACGAAGCGCCGCACCGTGCAGCCCTGCGTGCCCAAGTACGCCGCGAGGGCCGAGCCGATCAGCCCGCTCGCGCCCGTCACCGCGACCACCCGTGGAAGGGGCGGCGCCGTGGCGAGCTCGGTCAGGTCACGCGCCAGCACGCGGTGCCGCCACGCGAACAGCGCCTGCAGCTCCTGTTGCACGAAGCCGTGGGCGAACGCCGAGAACGGCGCAGCGGGCAGCTGCCACTCGATCCGATCGATCAGCGTGCATGCCGAGGCATCGCCCGGCGCGGGCACGAACTCGTGCAGATGCTCCCAGCGCGCGAACGGCCCCGCGACCTGCCGGTCGCGGAAGCGCACCGGGGGTTCGGTGCCGAAGTGCTCCGCGGTCCACCGCCCCACCGGGAAGCCGCCCTCGAGCGTGACCTGCGCGCCGTCCGCGAGCCCGCCCGTGCGCCGCCGCACGCGCACGGCGCGCCAGGGGGGCGACAGCCGCTCGAGCGCACCCGGAGCCGCATGCCATGCGAAGGCGGCCTCGCGGGCCGCCGGGAGCGCGACGCGGAACTCGGAGACCGGGCTCACGCGATGCTCCGCCACGGCCGTGCTCGCAACGCGGTGCTCACCGGTCCTCCCTCATCGCATGTTCGCACGCCGATCGAACCGCCGCCGCTTGGATGCCGCGAGTCGCGTGCGGTTGCAGATCGGTTCGCACGGGCGGTCAGGCGCCGGCGGACGCCACGCGGCGCGCGAGCGCGGCACGCCAGGCCTCGGGATACTTGAGGCCGCTGCCCGTGTCGTACACGACCACGCGGGCGTCCGGCCGCACTTCCCCGCTCCGCCGCAACTGCTGCAGCGCGGCCACCGTCGCGCCGCCCTCGGGACAGGCGAACACTCCCTCGCTCGCGGCCAGGTCCGCCATGGCATCGAGCATCTCCTCCTCGCTCACCGCCACCGCGGTGCCCCGGCTCGCGGCGAGCGCGGCGAGGATGAGCGTGTCCGCGAACGGCGACGGCACGCGCAGCCCGCTCGCCACGGTGTGCGGATCGGCGAACGGTTGGGCGCGAGACGCCCCGGCCTCGAACGCGCGCACGATCGGCGCGCAGCCCGTCACCTGCACCGCGACGAGCCGCGGCAGCGGCGGCGCGATCCAGCCCAGCTCCACCATCTCTGCGAACGCGCGCGCCATGCCCACGAGGCCGGTGCCCCCGCCCGTGGGATAGAGGATGACGTCGGGCATCTGCCAGCCGAGCTGCTCGGCGATCTCGTATCCGAGCGTCTTCTTGCCCTCGAGCCGGAAGGGCTCCTTGAACGTGGCCACGTTCCACCAGTGCGGCGCCGGCGCCCACTGCGCCAGATGCCTACCCGCATCGGCGATCGTGCCGTCCACGAGCGCCACTTCGGCGCCGAACGCCTGCAGCTCGAGCCGGAACGGCTCCGGCGTGTCGCGGGGCACCGCCACGCGGCACGGCAGCCCCGCGGCGGCGGCGTATGCGGCGGCCGCGCTGCCCGCGTTGCCGGCCGACGGCAGCGCGATGCCGCGTGCCCCCCAGGCCAGTGCTCCATTGACCGCCAGCGCGAGGCCGCGCGCCTTGAAGCTCTGCGTCGGGTTGCCCGCTTCGGCCTTGAGCCACAACTCGCGCACGCCCGTCGACTCGCCGAGGCGTGGCAGCGGCTGGAGCGGCGTGCCGCCCTCGCCCAGGCGCACCGCCGGGAAGTCGTCGGCGAACGGCAGCACCGCGCGATAGCGCCACAGATCGGTGCCCATGTGTCCGAGCGAGGCGCGCGGCACTTCGCGCCGGATCCGCGCCCGGTCGTAGCGC
>CADEFY010000384.1 GCA_902826705.1 uncultured bacterium | reverse complement strand
CGCCGGCCGAGCGCGTCGCCGTCGACATGGCGCTGGGCCGCGGGCGACAGTGCGTACACGAGCTTCAGCACCGGCGGCAGTGCAGCGGTGATGTTCGAGCCGGGGAAGATCATGAAGATGGGGCAGCCGTGGAGGACGCCCACACAGTCGTACTCGACCATCACGCGGATCGAGTTCGATGCGTCTGATGCGCCGGCTTCGAGTGGGGGATGGGTCCAGGAAGACTTGGCGAGTGACGTGGAGGACCAGCCGCGGCCGCGTGTCGAGCCGAACATGACGATGCTGCCGGACGGCAATGTGCTGGTGTCGGGTGGCCGCAGCAAGCACGAGGACGACGGCGAGGCATTCCAGAGGCCGCAGATCTGGTTCCCCGCGACGAACACGTGGTCGAGCCGCACACAGCTGGCACCAGATCCCAGCACGCGCGGCTACCACTCCACGGCGCTGCTCACCCCCGATGCACGGATCATCTCGGCTGGAGGCAGCCACCTGAACAATGCCAACATCTCCGTCGGGAAGGACAGCCTCGGCACGTTCGCCGTGTTCTCGCCGCCCTACCTGTACTCGGATGCCACGACGCTCGCGGTGCGGCCTCCGGTCGGATCACCGGGGCATCCGCAGGTCGTGAGGCCGGGTCAGCGATTCACCGTCTGCACCGACAGCGCGGTGTCGGTGGCCAAGGTGGCGCTGCTCAAGGCGGGCTCCGCGACGCACGCGTTCAACATGGACCAGCGCTACGTGCCGCTGGCGTTCGACCGCGTCACGAGCGCGGACCCGCGATTGTTCGTCACGGCCCCTGCCAGCATCAATCACGCCCCGCCAGGCGACTACTGGCTGTTCCTGGTGGGAGCGTCAGGTGCGCCATCGGTGGCGCGGTGGATGCGCGTCGAGGTCGGTGGCGGCGACGACCTGTGTGACTCGCACCGACCCGACAAAGCCACGTTGCAGGCCTGCTACGACTACGAAACCAACATCGTGCACGCGGGTTGGACTTCCCAGGAGGAGGACTCCGCCATCGCCGGTTCGGGAGCCGGGGCGCTCTACTCGCTGCGCCGCAGCGCCTCGTCCATCGGCAACGAGACCGCCTGGACCAACGCGACCCCGGTGAGTCTCGGGTTCGTGCCCTCGGCCGAGGGGGTGGCCGAAGCTGCTCAGCTCGCGCTGCCCGACGGACTCCACTTCATGCGACTGCGCACCCGAGACGACAACGGGAACTGGTCCGCGATGAGCAACCAGGTCACGGTGGATGTCGGCTACACCGACTACTTCGAGTGCTTCGAGGGTGGCGGTGGCGGAGGAGGGGGTGGCGGTTCGAGCGCTCGCCGCGGCGCCGAGGCAGCCCGCCTGTTCCCTGGCGGTGGGTCGGCGGCCACGTTGCCCAACGCGACCACGCTCTTCCCACGGCCGGCGAGACTGGGGACCACGACGGACCTGCTGCGGCTGTCGTTCGACCCGAGCGAAGGCGGACCGGAGGCTCGCGTGTGGGTGTCCGCCAACCCGGGCGTCAGGTTGCAGCTCGACCGCGTGGCCTTGATGGCCGTGGACCACTCCGCCGAGCAGATCGCACTCGCCTCGGGCGAGAGCGTCGTCACCGGCCAGCTGGGCGAGGTGACGAGTCTGGTGCTGCGGGACTCCACGGGGCTGTCGCCTTCGGCATCGTTCACGCTCGAGACCGGCGACGTGGCGCACGTGGGACTGGGTGAGCAGGGCATCCTGGTGCTGGAGACGCTCAAGCTGGGCGAGTCGGTGCGCGGCCAGCGCAACGGCCTGCTGGTGCAGGTGCCGCAGGGCGAGGGCTGGCGCACGGTGCAGCGCGTTCTCCCGCGTCGCGTCGCCGAGCCGGTGGCGGTGGCGGTGGGAGCGCCGACGGTTCGGTTGGTGGCGCTGGAGGACACGCGCATCGAGGCCGTGGGCGTGCTCACGCAGTCCACCTAGGTGCAGCCGACTCCACTCGCGTTGCTGTCGGCGACCGGCGGTTCGGGAGAGGATGCGAGCGCCGCAGTGCGCATGCCGGACACGACGCAGGTCGCGCTATCCGGGGGGCAGTCGGTCGCGACTTCGTTCGAAGTGCCGCCGCTCGCAGACGGGTTCACCCGCAGCTGGTTCCTGGCAGCAAGCGCCTCGTTCGAGGGCTCGGTGTTCGACGCCTCATCGCGCCGAGGCTCGCTGGGCGAGGATCTCCCGCTGCAGTTCGCACTGCACCAGAACCAGCCGAATCCGTTCACCCGCGCGACGAGCATCGCATTCGACCTGCCGCGTGGCGGGTCCGTGACGCTCGAGGTGTTCGATGCCATGCGCCGGCGCGTGCGCACGTTGGCGTCGGGTTGGCGGCCCGCGGGGGCGCATCGCGTCGAGTGGGACCAGCGTGATCGACACAGCTCGCTCGTGCGGGCGGGGGTCTACCTCTATCGGCTCCGAAGCACCGCTTTCGGGATGGTCGAGCGCAAACTGGTGGTGCTGCCGTGAAGGGGTCCGAGACCCGCCTCACAACGTGGGTGCTTGCGAGTCGATCGATCGCATTCGGCTCGTTGTTGAGCATGTTTGCGAGCCCAGTAGCCGCTTCGCCCGTCATCGAGCCCGACTTTCGCATTCCGCTCACGACGATTGCGACTTCT
>CADEFY010000383.1 GCA_902826705.1 uncultured bacterium | reverse complement strand
GCGCGTGGGGCTGCCCGAGAGCTACGAGCTCGACGCGGCGCCGGGGTTCGAGCGTCATGCGGTCGACGAGTGCGATGCGGCCGCGCTCGCGCGGCTCGCAGAGGAGCGCCGCGTGGACCTGGTGGTGATCGGGCCCGAGGCGCCGCTCGCAGCCGGCGTCTCGGATCACCTGCGGGCCCGAGGGCTGCGTGTGTTCGGTCCCTCGCAGGCCGCGGCGCGACTCGAATCCAGCAAGTGGTTCGCGAAGGAGGTGCTCGAGGCGGCGGCGGTGCCCACGGCGCGCGCCGAGCGCCACACCGATCGCGCGCAGGCCGAAGCCGCGCTCGCACGTTTCGCGTCGCCATGGGTGATCAAGGCCGACGGGCTCGCGGCGGGCAAGGGCGTGCTGGTGACGCGGGTGCGATCGGAGGCCGCCGAGTTCCTCGCGGGCTGCCTCGAGGGCTCGCGCTTCGGCGAGGGCGGCCGCGCGGTGGTGATCGAGCAGCACCTGCTCGGCGAGGAGGTGTCGGTGATGGCCGTCTGCGACGGCGAGCAGGCCTTGCTCCTGCCGCCCGCGCGGGACTACAAGCGCGCCGAGGACGGCGATCGCGGCCCGAACACCGGCGGGATGGGGGCGTATGCGCCCGCGAGTGCGCTCGGCCCGGAGGGCGAGCGTGACGTCATGCAGCGCATCGTGCGGCCCGTGCTCCGCGAGATGCAGCGCCGGGGCACGCCGTACCGCGGCGCGCTCTACTGCGGACTGATGCTAACCGAAGCCGGTCCGCAGGTGATCGAGTTCAATGCCCGCTTCGGCGATCCGGAGACGCAGAGCATCCTGCCGCTCGTCGACGGCGACCTCGGCCGGTTGCTCGCCAGCGCCGCGGAGGGGTCGCTCGAGCCCGCCGCGGTCACGCGTGGCGCGGGGGCGGCGGTGACGGTGGCGCTGGTGGCGTCCGGGTACCCCGAGGCGCCGCAGCGCGGCGGCCGCATCGTGGGCCTCGAGCACGCGGCCGCACCGGACCTGCACGTGTTCCACGCGGGCACGCGATGGGAGGGGGGCTGGCAAGTCGACGGCGGCCGCGCCGCCTACCTGACGGCGGTCGCGCGTGACCTGGCGTCGGCGCGCACGCGTGTCGGGCTCGCGCTCGGGACGCTGTCGGGAGAGGGCTGGCGGCATCGCACGGACATCGCCGCGACCGCCGCGGTCGGCGAGGCGAGGGCGCTGGACGCGGCGCGGGAGGGCCGATGAGCGTCGAACTGCTGCCGATCGATCCCGACCGCCCCGACCGGCGTGCGCTCGATGCGGCCGCGGAGTCCGTGCTGCGCGGGGGTGTGATCGCATTCCCGGGAGACTCGCTCTATGTGCTCGGCTGCTCACTGCTCGATGTCTCGTCGGTGGAGTTGATCGCGCGCATGAAGCGACGGGGTGCGGGCCGGGCGGTGATCTCGCTCATCCCCGAGCCATCGCAGGCGCACGGCCTCGCTCTCGTCGTGAGCCCCGTGGCCAAGCGGCTCATGGATGCGTTCTGGCCGGGGCCGCTCTCGTTGATCTTCCTCGCCGCGTCGATCGTGCCCGTCGGGGTCCAGGGCGCGGGCGGCACGGTGGCGCTGCGCTGTCCGCGCGATCCGCTCTGCCAGGCACTGCTCGCGCGCATCGGCGGGCCCGTGGTGGCGAGCAGCGCCAATCTCTCCGGTCAGCCGCCCGCGCAGACCGCGGAGGAGGTCCGAACGCTGTTCGGCAATTCGCTCGACGTGATCCTCGACGGCGGCCCCCGCCGGCAGGACGTGCCGACGACACTGGTGGATGTGAGCGGACCGCGGCCGAAGCTCATTCGGCGCGGCTCGCTGGAGGTGGATGCCCTGCTCGGCGATTTCGAGGACCAGAGCGGGTCGCACGGTTGACCGTGCTTCCGCGGCCCTCCTATCCTCGTGGCCTCATGTCGCCCTCCGAGCCCATCGTCCGCGTCCTGTTCGTCTGCACGGGGAACACGTGCCGCAGCCCGCTGGCGGCCGCGGCGCTGGCGGCGGAACTGGGTGCGGATTCTCAGCGCGTGCAGGTGCGTTCGGCGGGCACGTCCGCATGGGAGGGACAGCCGGCGAGCGAGGGTTCGATCCGCGTGGCGGCGGACGACGCCATCGACCTGCGGCGGCACCGCTCGCGGCGGGTGTCGGTGACCGAGATGCGGGATGCGGACTGGATCTTCGTGATGGAGCCGCAGCATCGCGCAGCGCTCGAGGCGATGGGCGGTCCGCGCGACCGAGTGCATGTGATCAGTGAGTGGCCGGCGCCCGGAGAACCGGAACTGCCGGTGTCGGATCCCTTCGGTGGATCCGATGAGGCGTACGAGGAGTGCTGGCGCCGCATCCGCCATCACGTGCAGCGCATCGCGCCGCACGTGAGGCAGGCGTTGCGTGAGCGGATGACGTCGTAGCACAGCCCTGACCCCCGAGGTGCCCGATGGCGATGACCAAGACCGAGAAGATCTGGATGAACGGGCAGTTCGTGGCCTGGGAGGACGCCAAGGTCCACGTCCTCTCGCACGTGCTGCATTACGGCTCCAGCGTGTTCGAGGGCATCCGCGCCTATCGCACCACGCGCGGGCCGGCCGTGTTCCGCCTGGCCGAGCACATGGAACGGCT
>CADEFY010000382.1 GCA_902826705.1 uncultured bacterium | reverse complement strand
GGCGGGCCAGATCCAAGCCGGCATCGGCTGGATGGGCTCCCCCACGTTCGAGCGGCAGCGCTATCAGGCCGGCCTCCTCGGCGCGCTCGCCGCCGAAGCGCGCCCGATGGCTCGGCTCGCGGTGCGCGCGCGCATCGCGTACCAGGACCTGCCGCCCGATCCCTTCGACGTCTACCTCGCCGATCAGAGCGTGACGCAGTTCACCGACGCGATCGGCCACGGCAACCTCTTCACGGGGCTGCTCGAGGTCTCGACGCCGCTGCCGTGGTCGATGGCCGTGTTCGGCGGCGCCGGCGGTGCGCGCTACAGCAGCAATGCCGCGGTGGGTGTGCTCCTGCCGGACGGCACCGGGTTCCGCGCACTGGCGGAGTCCGGCTGGGCGAGCGCGTGGAGCGCTGGGCTGCGCTACGCGTTCAGGCCCAACCCGCGCGACCACTTCTTCCTCGAGGGGCGCAGCGAATCGGTGGACGTGGCCGGGGGCTTCCGGTTCTGGTCGCTCGCGCTCGGCTACCGGTTCCCCTAGCCGTCGACTACCGCGCGCGCGTCGTGATGTCCGACTGGATGCGCGCGATGAAGTCCGCCAGCGGCATCGCTCCCAGGTCGCCCACGCCCTTGCGGCGCGGCGAGACCGTGCCGGCCTCGGCGTCGCGCGGTCCCACGACGAGCATGTAGGGCACCTTCTGCAGCTCGGCGTCGCGGATCTTGGCGCCCAGCTTCTCGTCGCGACTGTCGACCTCGGCACGCACGCCCGCGGCCTTGAGCGCGGCCACGGTGCTCTGCGCGTAGTCGAGCGCCTTGGCGTGCACCGGCAGCACCAGCGTCTGCACGGGCGCACACCACACCGGGAACTCGCCTCCGGTGTGCTCGATGAAGATGCCCACGAAGCGCTCGAGCGATCCATAGAGCGCGCGGTGCAGCATGATCACCTCGTGGTCCTGTCCGTCGGGGCCCGTGTAGTACACCCCGAAGCGCTTGGGCAGGTTCAGGTCCACCTGGATCGTGGGGCACTGCCACTCGCGGCCGAGCGCGTCGCGCAGCTTGACGTCGATCTTGGGCGCGTAGAAGGCGCCGCCGCCCTCGTCGACCTCGAATGGCAGCCCGCGCGTCTCGAGCGCCTGGCGCAGCGCGTTCGTGGCGAACTCCCACTCGGCGTCGGAACCCAGGTACTTGTCGGCGGGTCGCGTGGCCAGATAGCAGCGGTACTCGTAGCCACAGGTGGTGAGCAGCAGGTCCATCAGCTCGAGGATGCCCTCGATCTCGGACTGCAACTGGTCGGGCGTGCAGAAGATGTGCGAGTCGTCCTGCGTGAACCCGCGCACGCGCTCCATGCCGTGCAGCACGCCGCTGCGCTCATAGCGGTACACGGTGCCCAGCTCGGCGAACCGAAGCGGCAGCTCGCGATAGGAGTGCTTGCGAGAGTTGTAGATCATGATGTGGTTGGAGCAGTTCATCGGCTTGGCCCGGTGCGCCTGCTCGTCGACCTGCATGGGCGAGTACATGATGTCCGCGTAGTTCTGCAGGTGCCCCGAGATCTCGTACAGCTTCTCGCTCGCGATGTGCGGCGTGTAGACGAGCTGGTAGCCGGCCTTGAGGTGCTCGTCCTTCCAGAACGTCTCGAGCACATGCCGCACCATGCCGAGGCGCGGGTGCCAGTGCACCAGACCCGGCCCCACCTCCTCGTGGATCGAGAACAGGTCGAGTTCGCGGCCGAGCCGGCGGTGGTCGCGCTTCAGGGCCTCCTCGATGCGCGCGAGGTGCGCGGTCAGCTCGTCCTCGGTGGCGAACGCGGTGCCGTAGATGCGCTGCAGCATCTCGTTGCGCTCGCTGCCCAGCCAGTAGGCCCCGGCGATGTGCGTGAGCTTGAACGCCTTCACGGCGCCCGTGCTCGCCACGTGCGGGCCTCGGCAGAGGTCGAGGAACGGGCCGTTCTGGTACGTCGTCACCGCGGCGCCGGCCGGGATCTGGGACAGGAAGTGCAACTTGTACTTCTCCCCCTGCTGCTCCCAGTGCGCATGCGCGGCCTCGCGCGTCATCTCGCCGGCGACGAACGGCTGATCGGCGGCCACGATCTCGCGCATCTTCGCCTCGATGCGCTCGAGGTCCTCGGGCGCGAACGGCGTCGGCTTGGCGAAGTCGTAGTAGAACCCGCCGTCGATCGGCGGCCCGCCGGCCACGCGCACGTCGGGGAACAGCTCGGTCACGGCTGTGGCCAGGATGTGCGCTGCCGAGTGCCGCAGACGATAGAGCGCCTCGCCGCCCGGATACGCGGAGAGGTCGGGGCCGGACTGGGGGGCCGACTGCGACATGGCGGATGCTCCCGCGAGGGGGCCGAGACGGCGACGGGGCGGCGCGCCGGGCGGAACCTGGCGTGCGCGCCCCATGAAGACGTGGTGGGCGATACTGGACTTGAACCAGTGACCCCCTGCTTGTCGAGCAGGTGCTCTACCAGCTGAGCTAATCGCCCACGAGGCCGGGGAGTGAACCGCAGCGGGTGCGGTTGGTCAAGCGCGCGACGATGCGCTGCACGCCCGGTGCGCGCGCGTGTATCCTGCCGCATGGTCATGCGCCCGATCGCGCCCTGCTTCCCGGCACACGCCCTCCTGCTGCTCGCCGCGCTCGCGGCACC
>CADEFY010000381.1 GCA_902826705.1 uncultured bacterium | reverse complement strand
GCGGCAGCAGGCCGCCCGCTATGCGCTCTCCCGGCGGACTCGGGCGGCGATCGGGCCTGTCCGCCCCGGGATCCACGGGGGCGGGGGCGCGGCCTCCGCCAGCTTGCAGTCCTGTGCGTGCGGATTGGCGAACAGCCCATGGCGGCGGTCCGTCGAGAGCGCCAGCGCGCGCGCGCAGGCGACCGCGTCGACGCCGGGCTCGAACTGCAGTCCCCAGACGAGCCCCTCGCGCACTTCGACGCGCTCTCCCGTCTGATGCCGCCACCAGCGCTCGGCGGCCGGCCGCCGCTCCGCGCCGCGCTCCACGACGAGCAGCGCCTGTTCGTCCGCCGCGACCGGCGCGGGAGACGTCGCATCCGCTCGCACCACGCAGCGCTCCTTCCCGGGGTTGTAGAACTGCGTCGACCGATGCAGCAGGTCCGCCAGCTCATCCGGCGGCAGGCGCGTGCCGCGCAGTTCGACGAGGCGCCAGCGACGGAGCCGCCGCAGCCCGGCGCCCGCCGCGAGCGTGCGCTGCGAGACGTGCAGTGCGGAGACCGCTTCGGGGTCGTGCGCGCGCAGTTCGACGTAGGCCTGCACGACCGGCTTGTCCACGCGCGCCATCAGGCCTCCTGCAGGTGCAGTGCGAGAGATCGCATCAACGCCATCGCCGGGGCATCGCCGTGCGCCCCCTGCCCGCGCTCGCGTGCCTCGTCGGCGACGTTCGCCCACGGGTCGGGCAGGTCGCGCGCCATCGCACCGATCTCCAGCACGCGCTCGGGGTGCGGCATCATCGCGAGCACGTTGCCCGCGGTGTTGCACACCGCGGCGACCGCACACTCCGCACCATTGGGGTTGTACGGGTACGCATCGGTCGGCTCGCCGTCGGGACCCACATAGCGCAGCGGCGTGCGCCCCTGCGCCACCAGCGCGGCGATCGCGCCGCGCCGCGCCGACGTGAACCTTCCCTCGCCGTGCGCGACCGGCATGGCGATGCGCGCGCCCACCGCGAGCCCGCGCGTGAACACGCAATCCGACGCCTCGATCCGGCACGTGACCCAGCGGGCCAGGTAGCCGGAACGCTGCGGCATGCGATTGCGCGCGAGCGCCAGCTCGATCGCGCCGTCGCCGGGCACGAGCCCCGCCTCCACCAGCACCTGGGCGCCGTTGCAGATGCCCAGCACCGGCCGGCCGGCCGCCGCCTGCTCGGCGAGTGCCTCCACCAGCGGCAGCTTGGCGGCCAGTGCGCCCGCGCGCACACGGTCCTGGTAGGACCAGCCGCCGGGCAGCACGAACCCGTCGAAACGCGCCAGTTCGTCGGCGGGTCGTGTCCAGCGGAACACCTCCGCGGCGAGCCCGGCTCGTTCCAGCGCTCGCACCGTCTCGGCCTCGCAGTTGACGCCGGGGAACTGCAGCACCGCGATCCGTGCCGCGCTCATACCCCCTCCTCGTTCCACGCACGGCGCAGGCCCGTGTCGGCCGCGCTCGCGAGTTCGGCGGCCGTCCAGGCGAGGGTGTCTCCCGAAGGCAGGCGCACGCGCAGGGCGGCCTGTTCGGACACGGTCCCGATCGGCCATGCGAACAACCCCAGGTCGCGCGCTGTCTGCGAGAAGCGCGGCAGGCGCTCGAACGACGTGGCGTACACGATCGCGGGGCGCTCGCCGAAGAGCATGATCGCCGGCTCGAGCTCGCTCTGTTCCAGGTGCACATCGATGCCGAGGCCCCGCCCGGCCGGCGCGCCGCGCATCATCTCGGCGAGCGCCACGAGCAGCCCGCCGTCGGAGATGTCGTGCGCGGAGCTGGCGAGCCGCTGCTCCGCCACCTGCACGGCCAGTTGCTGCAACCGCGCCTCCTGCGCCAGATCGAGCGGCGGCGGCCCCCCGCGCCGTTCGCGCAGCACCTCGCGCTCGTACGCCGAGCCTTCGAGTCCGTCGCGGTCGCCGCCCACCAGGACGAGCGCGTCGCCGCGCCGCCGGAGCCCCTGCCCGAGCAGCGTGGCCACGTCACGCACCACGCCGGCACACATCACGATCGGCGAGGGCGGGATCGCGCGATCGCCCACCTGGTTGTAGAGGCTCACATTGCCACTCACGAACGGCAGCGGATGGCCGGGCGAGGCGAGCGCGCCGAGCGCCTCGGCCGCGAGCGACAGGCCCTCGAGCGTGGCTTCGAGGTCGCCCATCACCTCGGCGTCCTCCGGATGCCCGAAGTTGAGGCAGTCGGTGAGCGCCCACGGTCGGGCCCCCACCACCGCACAGTTCCGCGCCGCCTCCGCGACGGCGTGCATCGCGCCCAGCCGTGGGTCGGCCGCGCACCAGAACGGGTTGCCGCCCACCGCGAAGGCCACACCGAGGCTGCGCTCGGGATGCACGCGCAACGCCGCCGCGTCCCCCTCGCCCGGCCTCAGCCACGTGCGCCCCTGCACTTCGGTGTCGTAGTGGCGGAAGAGATACTCGCGCGAACCGCAGTGCAGGCCCTTGAGCATCTGCAGGAGCGCATGGCGAAGATCGACTCGCCTGCGGCGCACCTTGCCGCGCTTGGGACGCTGCCGCGGTCGGCTGCGCCGTTCGATGCGCCGCCCCGTGGTGAGTGCATCGACGCTGCAGTCCACGATGCCCTCACCCTGCCAGGTGACCTCGTAGCGGCGGTC
>CADEFY010000380.1 GCA_902826705.1 uncultured bacterium | reverse complement strand
CGCGAGAGACCACGTTGGAGATGGCCGCCCAGTTGGGCACGTCGTCGGCGGTCTTGATCGCGAACCAGTACGTGGTCGAGGGAGACAGACCGGTGACGAGCACGCTCTGCGATGAACCGGGCGCCGTGGGCGCCGGCACACCGGACGTGAAGCGCGTCGCCGCCGCGAAGTTGCCGGCGGTGATGGGCGAGGTCGAATAGCGGATGTCGAACTGCGAAGCGGTGCCGCTCAAACTGTCGTCTCCCGGAGTCGTCCAGGACAAGGTGACGCTGTTCCATGCCTGCTGCGCATGGACCACGGAGACGGCCATCGTGATGGACACGAGGGCCGCCGCGAACACGACGGACCAACGGCGCATGAGCGCTGCCTCCGAGACGCCACCCCGTGCGAGGGATGACGCCGACCGCGAGATACCAGGCGAGGTGCAGAGTGCGGTCGCCGACGGAGGGATCCGCGGGCGCATACGACTCCGGGCTCGGCTTGCTCGACACGGAGTGGACCGAGACCGCCGGGCGCGTTGCACGAGATGTGCCCGCGCCGGACCTGTGCCTGGGACTGCGGTGAGACGGCGTTCGTGGGCCCCGTGCGGGCGTGATCCGCGCGAGGTCCTGGACCGCTGGGTACTTCCGTGGGGAGGGGCTGCGACTGCGCTGACCCGTGCGGAGTGCGACTCGCCAGGGTCGGGAGTGCAACGAAGGGCGACCTTCCCTGTCGCGGCACGGGGCCCCATCTCGGGGGCCGCACTCCGGTGGAACCGGTGGGAGTGCAGACCCATCCATGGGTGCTGGGGCGGCCCGGACCCGCCTCAGGCGCGGGGAAAGTAGCCGACAAGGCCCCTGTCGCGCCAGTCCTGATTGACGCCTTCGGGCGCGGCTCCCTATCCTCAAGTGCGACTTCGCAGTCCCGGACCGGCCGCGGTTCCCCTCCCCGCCCGACCTCGGTCCCCGGGGCCTCCGGCCGCCGTCGGCACGTCCGAGTGGCGGCAGGGCGCGGTGGCTCGCATCGCCGCGGACCGTCCCCCTTCATGATGGAGCCCATCGCCCAGGTGACCGCGTTGCCTCTCGAACGGGACGCCGTCCTCCGCCATGCGGTCGAGGCCGGCGCATCGGACCTGCTGCTCACGGTGGGCCACCCGCCCATGGTGCAGGTGGCCGGGCGGCTCGAGCCGCTCGCGGGCTTCGGCGCGCTCTCGGCGGTCGAGTCCCGGCGGCTGTGCGAGAGCTTCCTGACGCCGGCGCTCCACGAGCGGTTCCTCCGCGACCTCGAGCTCGACACGCGGCACCATGTGCCGGGGCTGGCGCACTTCCGCACCAACCTGTTCATCCAGCGTGGCCACTGGGGCGCGGCGATCCGCATCGTGCCCATGCGCATCCCATTGCCCGCGGAGATCGGGCTCTCGCCGCACGTCGTCGAACGCATGCTCGCGATCACCAAGGGTCTGGTGCTCGTCACCGGGCCGACGGGCGCGGGCAAGTCCACCACGATCGCCTCGCTGCTCGAGCAGCTCAACGTGCTCGGTCCGCCCCGGCACATCGTCACGGTCGAGGATCCCATCGAGTTCCTGTTCGAGGCCAAGCAGGCCGTGATCGAACAGCGCGAGGTCGGTGTGGACACGCGCACCTATGCGCGCGGACTGCGGGGCGCGCTGCGTCAGATGCCGCACGTGATCTTCGTGGGCGAGATGCGCGACCTGACCAGCATGAGCATGGCACTCACGGCAGCCGAGACCGGCAACCTGGTCATCTCGACCATGGCCACGCAGTCGGCGCCGCAGACGGTCACGCGCATCATCGACTCGTTCCCGCCGCACCAGCAGTCGCAGATCCGCGCCCAGCTCGCCAGCACGCTGCGCGCGGTGGTGTCGCAGATCCTGCTGCCGCGCGTGGACGGCAAGGGCCGTGTGGCCGCGCGCGAGTTCATGTTCGTCAATCAGGCGGTGCAGAACCTGATCCGCGAGGACAAGATCCACCAGATCGGCAACGTGATCTCGACGAGCCTGCGCGAGGACATGCTGTCCATGGATGACGCGCTCGGCGAGCTGGTCGACAAGGCGCTGGTGCCGTTCGAGAGCGCCTACCCGCACTTCGTCGACATCGAGAAACGCGCGGCCGTGCAGCGGCGGGCGTTCCGCGTGGCCGACATCGGCACGGGGGGCGTGCGATGAGCACCACCTCGTACCGGCTGAGCACGCGCCGATTGGGCGAACTGCTCGTCGAGGGCGGTCACCTCACGCCCGCCCAGGTCGATCAGGCGCTCAACGCGCGGCTCGAGCGCGAGCGCCTCGGCCAGACCGTGGTGCGCCTGGGACTGCTCGACGAGCGCGCGGTCACCGATCTGCTCGCATCGCAGTTCTCGCTGCCGATCGCGCACCCGGAGCAGCTCTCGCAGGCGGAGCGCGACGCGGTGCAGCTCGTGCCGGAGCACCTGGCGCGCGAGTCGCTGCTGCTGGCCATGCGGCGCGAGGGCGACCTGCTCGAGGTGGCGGTCGGCGACCCGCTCGACGTGGTCTCGCTCGATCACCTGCGCGCGCTCACCGGCTGCACGCTGCGCGTGTGGCTGGCGCGGCCGTCCGAGGTGCGTGAGGCCATCGACGGGTTCTACTCCGAACTACGCGCCAGCGAGCACCTGGG
>CADEFY010000379.1 GCA_902826705.1 uncultured bacterium | reverse complement strand
GCCGCCTCGATCATGAACGCACCCGCCGAGATTCGTTGGCGCGCTGCCAGCCGCATCGCCACCGGCCGCACCGCGAGTCGCGAAGGCTCGGCGACGCGCAGCCCGGCCGCCAGGATGCGGTCGTACTCGGCTTGGAGGGCAGGCGCTTGCGTCAGATAGGTGAGCATGGGCAATGGCGCAGGACGCCCCTGCGCCAACCGGGGGCGCAGTCGAGGGAGACCTCCCACGAGCTCCTCGAGAAGCGCGCGCTGCCGCGAGGGCGAATCCATCACGACGCGCATGCTTCCCACGATGAGACCAGCCTGTTCATCATCAACCTGCATGATGAGCGCCAGGTGATGCGCATGCGCGTCGAATACATCGAGGTCGAGCCCCGTCGCATGGTCGAGCGAGCCGAAGTTGGCCATGCCCGGGGTCGTCGCGTAAACGTCGTGACGCGTACGGAGCACTCCCGCCATCTGGCCGATTGTCCGCACCGGCTGGAAGCGGAACTGGTTGCCAAGTGGACTGAGCATGCGTGATGCCTCTGGGTTGGGGTGAGCGCGACTCCATACCCCCGTTGTCCCGCGTCCGAGGCCTCCGATGACATGGAGTCTGACCAGGTCCAAGGCGATCGACACTTCGGAGACGCTCATGCGGCCTGTTCCGCCTCGACGTACACCCGTGAGGACATGACGAACTCACCCCTTCGGCTGTAGTACTCGGCATGTGCCGCCATGCGCCGCCTCAGCGGCTCCGGCAGATCCGCGGGAGTGAGCTCCAAGGCCGCCAGGCTCATGCCGAGTTGCGGCTGATGGCGAATGTCACCCCCCGGAATCAGGCGAGCACCGATTGCTGCATGATTCGGCAGAAGCACGTCCGCCGAGGTGAACTGCGAACACTCCCAGCCCATCACCTCGAACCCATAGACCAGCGCCGCCTCGAGCATGAAGTCCCCCGCCGACACTCGCTTGAGCGCCGCGAGCCGTCGTCCCTCGGGGAGCACCGTCCGCCGAGCGGCTTCGACCACCCGCTCGCCGGCCGCCACGCGACGGTCGTACTCGGGCTGTACCTGAGGCGCCTGCACGAGATACGACAACATCGGCAGCACAGCAGGACGCGGCTCCTGGAGCCGGCGCAGCAGGCGTGGATGTGCTGCAAGCGCCGCTTCGAGCAGCGTGAGTTGCGGGCTGACTTCGTCAAGCACGACACGCATGCTGCCGACCACGCGCTCGGTGTTCTCAGCGGACCGGGCTACGAGCACGATGTGATGTGCGTACGCGTCGAACACATCCACGTCGAGGCGGGACTCGTGGTCTGCAGACGCGAGGCCCTTAGAGCCGGCGACAAACGCGAAGCCCTCGTAGCGCACCCTGCACGCGTCCAGCAGCTCCGCCGGTGTCCGGGCCAGCCGTGCAACCAGTTCCGTATCGAGCATCTCCTGGCGTGTCATGAGGTCCTCCCGGGCAACGAAGTCGAAGGGCTTCTATGCACGGGTAGTCTCAGCCCAGCCGCGAGAAGTGACGTGCCAGCGGCTGCTCGCTGGACCGGGGTTCTCCCGAAACGCGCGAACGGGCCGGGGTCGCCCCCGACCCGCCCGCTGACGCGGCTCCCCGAGCCGCGTCTCAGAACACGCCTGGCACCAGTCGGCGGGTGCGCCGCATGTACTCGCGATAGGGCGCCCCGAGATCCGTTGCCAGCCGCTGCTCTTCGATCGCGATCCGGTAGAGGTACGCTGGCAACCCCAACGCGAGAACCGCCGCCGAGCCCCAGACGCTGCCCAGCGCCACGCTCGTACCGAGCGCGGCCAGAAGTGCACCTGTGTAGGACGGGTGCCTGAGTAGGGCGTACGGCCCCGACTCGACCACGCGCTGGTCCTGCGCCACGCGAACGTTGGCGGTGAAGAAACGTCCCAGCGTGCTAATGGCCCAGAGGCGCAGAGTCATGCCGGCGACGACCAGACTCGAGCCCAGCGCGACCTGGATGCCGGGCGCGACCGGGGGCGAGAACCGGAAGTCCGCGACCGAGACCACCTGAGCCAGGATCATCGCGATGAAGATCCCCAGCGCCGAGCCGCGGTCGGCGGCGGAGAGCGAGAGGGTCTCGTGCCCCACGAGCTTCGGCTGGGATGCCAGCATCACCGTGCCGCAGAGCAACCCCAGCCACGGGGCGGGGTGCATGAGGTGAGGCGGCGATCCAACGAGCGGGAGCAGGAAGATCGCGGCGACCAAGGGAAGGTTGGCGAGCAGGCGGCGCATGGTCGTGGCCCTCATGGTGGTCGAACGTGGGAGTGGATTCATGCCCACGTAGTCCCGGAAGCCGCCGAAGAGGTGACACGGCGCTGTTGGCCCCTCGAAACAGCCGCCCAATCCGGTATTGCCCACGGCCGCCCTTGTGCCGGATAGTCAAGGAATCGACACGAGTGCACTAGCTGTCACTTGCCGACCGCCAGGCGGGACTACGCCTCCAGAAGCGGGCCGAACCTCGGCCCGGCGCTCTGGCGGACGGGTCCACATGAAGAGTCCGCAGCGCCCTCGAGGATCACGCCCATGCCACCCACAGATGCCGACGAGTCTCGCGAAGCGCGAAAGCAGCGCGAGGCGTTCGTAAGGGAGGGGATCTCTCGCATGAGTCGCGTGATCGCTGCAGTGGCCAAAGGGCGCCTCGATGAACA
>CADEFY010000378.1 GCA_902826705.1 uncultured bacterium | reverse complement strand
GTGGCGCTGGGCGATCTTCATGCTGGTCCTGATGAACGTGCTCGCGTACGCCGCTTCGTTCGCGGTGTACCAGGGCGGGCGCGCCCTGGGGTTCGCCGGATGAGCGGCTGGACCGGGCAGGACGTGGTGGCGGCCGCGATCGCGGCGCTGGCGCTGGCCTGGCTGGTGCGCCGCCGGTGGCGAGCCGGGCGCGGCGGCGTGACGCCGGCCTGCGAGGGATGCGAGGGCTGCGCCAGCGACACGCCGCCCGGCGCGCGCGGGGAGACGCCGCTCGTATCGATCGGCGAGCCGCCGCTCGACTAGCGGAGCAGTGGCGTGAGGAACGCGCGCACGGCGGGCCAGGCGCGATCCGCCGCCTTCTGGTTGGCGCCCTCGCGAAGCTCCTGCTGGCGCAGGAAGCCGTGGCCCGCGCCGTCGTACACATGCACGTCGTACCGCCGCTTGGCGGCCCGCAGCACCGCACGCGCGGGCTCGATGGTGGAGTTGACCCGCGCATCGTCGCCGCCATAGAGCCCCAGCACCGGCGTGCGCACGCGGGTGAGCGTCGCGCTGTCGGGGGCGCTGCCGTAGAAGACGACGGCCGCGTCGATCGGTGGCGTCACCGCGGCCATCTTGAAACTGAGGGAACCGCCCCAGCAGAAGCCGAGGGAGGCCAGCTTGCCGTTGGCCGAAGGCAACGCGCGCGCCCACTCGCGCACCGCGGCGAGACGTGCGTCGGTCTGATCGGGCTTCAGCCGGCGCACCAGCTGCACCACGCTGTCGCGACTGGCGACCGAGGCCGTGCCGCCCCCGTCGGGACCGAAGCCGCTGATCAGGTCGGGCGCGACGGCGATCCAGCCGTCCGCGGCCACCTGGTCGGCCACCCCGCGCATCCACTCGGACAGTCCGAAGATCTCGTGCAGCAGGATCACGACGCCCGCGCGATCGGCGCGCTCGGGGTAGGCGATCCACGCCTGCAACGGCGACGCCTCGCCGGGCACGGCGATCTCGACGAACTCGCCGTGTCGGGGCGAGGCCTCGAGCCGCGCCCGCGCACCGGACTCCGAGGGCGGTGGCGTCGCCGCAGGTGGCTTGGCGGCCGCCGGGGTCGAGAGCAGCGCGAGCAGCAGCAGAGGCAGGGTGGCTCGGGTCATGGCGGGCTCCTTCGCGGCGGGGGGGGCGGTCGGTGCGTCGCGCCGGCAGCGTACTGCACGGGCGGCGGTGCCGCAGGTAGAGTCCGCGCATGACCGACCTGCTGTTCGAGCAGCCACTGCTGCTCCTGTTCCTCGTCCTCGCACTCGGCTATGCGCTCGGCCGCGTCGCGCTCGCCGGTGTGCGACTCGGAGTGGCGGCCGTGCTGTTCGTGGGACTCGCGCTCGGTGCGCTCGATGCGCGGCTCGCGCTGCCCGAGCTGTTCGTGCGATTCGGGCTCGTGCTGTTCGTCTACGCGCTCGGCATCGGCAGCGGTCCCGCGGCGTGGACGAGCCTGCGGCGCAGCGGCGGACGCGAGCTGCTCTGGACGGTGGCGCTGCTCGTCGGCGCGGCGCTCGTGGCGCGCGGCGCACAGCAGGCGCTCGGGCTACCCGCGGCACTCACGGCGGGGTTGTTCTGCGGTGCGCTCACCAACACGCCCGCGCTGGCGGCGCTGCTGGAGCGCGCCCCGGCTGCGGGCCAGGAGGCGGTGGTCGGCTACTCGATCGCGTATCCGATGGGCGCGCTCGGCATCGTGGTCGCGATCACGCTCGCCCGCCGCCTCTGGCGCGGCGAGCTGGCGACTTCCGGGGCGGCGCGTGAACTCGACGTGCGGTTCCTGCAGGTGAGCCGCGCGGACGCCGCGGGCCGGACGCCCGATGCGCTGCTGCGCGAGAGCGGCGCGCGCGCGCGCCTCGTGCGCCGCCGCCGCGCGGGAGCGTGGTCGCTCGTGCATCCGCATGAGGCCCTCGAGGCCGGCGACCTGGTCACCGCGGTCGGGCTGCCGGCGGCGCTCGACACGCTCGAGGCACGGCTGGGCGGACGCTCACTCGAGCAGGCGACGCTCGCCGAGAGCGACCTGGAGCACCGCCGCATGTTCGTCTCCGACCCGTCGGTGGCCGGCCGGCCGCTCGCCGGACTGCGCACACTGTCGCGCTTCGGGGCGCTCATCACGCGAGTGCGGCGCGGCGATCTCGACTTCGTGCCGGACGGACGCACCGTGCTCGAGCTGGGGGACCGCGTGCGTGTCGTGGCCCCGCGCGCTCAGCTCGCTGCGATGGGCCGCTTCCTCGGCGACAGTGTTCGCGCGCTGAGCGAGATCGATGCGGTCTCGTTCGGACTGGGCGCCGCGCTCGGCCTGCTGCTCGGGCTGCTGCCGATCCCGTTGCCGTGGGGCGGCGTGGCGCGGCTCGGCCCTGCGGGCGGGCCGCTGGTCATGGGCCTGGTGCTCGGAGCGCTCGGCCGCACCGGTCCGGTGGTGTGGCAGTTGCCGTACAGCGCGTCGCTCACGCTGCGGCAACTCGGCCTCGCGGTGTTCCTGGCGGGCGTCGGCCTGCGCGCAGGTGCGCCTTTCGCCGCCACGCTCTTCGCCCCGGGCGGACTCGGGCTGCTCGCGGCCGGCGCCGCGGTCACGCTTGCCACGGCCTCGCTCCCCCTGCCCACCGCCCGCCCACCGCCGCGCCCCCCGCCGGCCGCCGCGCCCG
>CADEFY010000377.1 GCA_902826705.1 uncultured bacterium | reverse complement strand
GATTGCCGTCCGAGCAATGCCTGATCCGTGTCGTCGTGACCGCTTCGAACGGGACGGTCGGCTCGGATCGGAGCGATGGGGTGTTCCGGCTCGGGTCGCTGGCAGGGTTCAGCTGGTCATTCGCGGGCATGTTCGGCACGTCGGGCTCCGGTCCAGGCGGGCTCGGAGGGCCGGATGGCATCGCGGTGAGCGACGATGGCCGCGTGTATGTGGCAGATACGTACAATAGCCGTGTGCAGTGGTTCGATCGCGACGGAGCCGTGCTCGGTCAGTTCGGGGGCGAGTCCGCGCCCGGGGGCCTGCAGATGTCCAGGCCCTATGGGATCGACGTCGATGCGGCGGGACACGTCTACGTCGGGGACTTCGCGACGCGCCTCGTGAAGAAGTTCTCCTCCGATGGCGCGTTCCTCGGCCTGATCGGGGACAGCGCCACGTTCGGGCAGCCGTTCGGCCTCTGGGTCAGTGACGAGGGCACCGTGTATGTGACCGACCGACCGGCGCGCCGTGTGCGTCTGTTCTCCGCCGCGACTGGTGCGCCGATCGGCGTCTGGGGGCCCACCATCGGCACGGGCACACTGGGGTTCCCGCAGAACATCGAGGGCGACGGGAACGGGATCTTCCACCTCTCGGACGGCAGCGCTTCGTTCCGGGTGCGCTCGATCGACGGAGGCGGACAGCAGCTCGACTCGTATGCGGCCCCGCTCGGCGGGGATCCCACCGGCGCTGCACTCGCGGGCTCGTACTTCTTCCTCACCGAGTACAACCGCGATCGGCTCTCGGTCACGGACCTCGTCACGGGCAACCTGCTCGCGATCCTCGGGGACAACGAGCCGTTCACGCTCTCTTCTCCGATCGACGCAGCGACGATGGGCGACTCCATGCTCTACGTCCTCGACACGGGCCACAACCGCGTCGTGCGGATGCGGCTGCCGACGCTGACTCCTCCCAGCGTGCAGGTGCTCCAGCCCAATGGGGGCGAGGTCGTGCTCTTCCCGGCGCCACTGCTGATCACCTGGAGCGCGACCGACGACGTCGATGTGGCAAGTGTGGACATCCTCGTCTCGCGCGATGGCGGCCTCAGCTGGTCGCTGATCGCGAGCGAGCTGCCGAACACCGGTCAGTACGAATGGGACATGACCGGGCCCGCGTCGGATCATTGCCTCGTGCGCGTGGTGGCCCGCGACGCCTCGGGCGGGGTCGGCCGTGACCGCAGCGACCAGGAGTTCGCGATCATCGGATTGCCCGTGCCGACACTCCTCGTCTCCCTGTCGGCTGAGTCGGTGGACGATGGCATCGCCGTCTCGTGGCAGCTCGCCGATGTCCAGATGCACGAGCACTCCCGGCTGCAGCGCTCGCTCGCACGGGACGGCTCGTACTCCTTCGTCGAGGGCGTACCCGAGGTCCGATCGGATGGTTCGCGTCTGATCGACCGAGACGTCGAGGCCGGACGCACCTACTGGTATCGCATCGCATCGGGCGAGCACCGATTCGGTCCGATCGCGGTGGAGTCGGGCGCAAGCGTGACAGTGCTGTCGTTCGCTCCCGCAGCTCCCAATCCCACGAACCGCGCCACACGGTTGTCGTTCGCGCTGCCGCGCGCGGCGGACGTGAGCCTCATGGTGCATGACGTCTCGGGCCGCGAGGTCGCCGAGTTGGTCCGGGGCGAGCGGCCTGCTGGCCGGCACGAAGTGGTGTGGAGCGGCGAGGATGCACGCGGACGCGTGGTCCCGGGACTCTACTTCGTACGTCTCACGGTCCAGGGCGAGGCCGCACGAGTGCAGCGGGTGGTGCTCACGCCGTAGCACGATCCTCACATGGGACTTCCCCGAGCCGCTCGGAGCGTGCAACCTCCGAGCGGCTCGTGCGTATCCCGGCCGCGATCCGAAGCGCTCGACCCTGAGCCCACTCTCGAGGAGGCCGCCATGTCCACGTTCCGAATCACCCTCAGCGCAGGCGTCGCCGTCACGCTGCTCGCCGCGGGTGCGACGTTCGCCGCCAAGTCCCAGAACGCCAAGTCCGGCGCCATCGAGCGCGGCAAGTACCTCACCACCCTCATGGGCTGCGGCGACTGCCATACGCCGGGCACCCTCTGCGGGGTGCCCGACTTCAAGCGGCAGCTCTCGGGCAGCGAGATGGGCTGGCAGATGCCGAACGGCGTGGTGTACGCCGCCAACCTCACTCCCGATCCCGAGACCGGGCTCGGCAAGTGGTCCGATGCCCAGATCGTGCAGGCCATTCGCACGGGCAACCGCCCCGACGGCCGTCAGCTCGCGCCGATCATGCCGTGGATGAACTACGCCGCACTCACCGACGAGGACGCCGATGCGATCGTCGCCTACCTGCGATCGATCCCTGCCGTGAAGCACGCGGTCCCGGCGCCGGTGGCCGCGGGGACCGAGGTCCAGGGGCCCGTGCTGCGCATGCCGCCGCCTAGCGCGTGGGACGTGCCGCCCGGGAGCTCGGGCGGCCACTGACCGAGCGAGCCGATGTGCGCAGCCGCAGTCCGCTCGCGGGCAGCGGCTGCGCACTCACCCACTCGCTCACCTCCACCTCGCGGTCGCGTTCGCGCCGGAGCCTTGCGAGCGGCGACTGCACCGTGAGGCGCACCGGGGTCTGCACATGCACGCGCCACTGCGTGGCGACCGTGTCGCCGGCGC
>CADEFY010000376.1 GCA_902826705.1 uncultured bacterium | reverse complement strand
GGGCGAATGCGGCGAGAAGTTCGCAGCGACGACCACCGATGCACCCAGATCGCGCATGCTCGGCATCCGTGCGCTGACCAACCCCGCGTGTGCACGACTCGAGCTGATGCTCGACCTCCCCGGCACCGAGTCGGTGAACCTGCAAGTGCTCGACGTGACAGGCCGAGTGCACAACACGCGCGAGATCCGCGTGGCGCGTGCCGGTGAGCTGAAGGTGGACGCTGGGCAGGGCGCCAACCTCTCGCCCGGCGTGTACTGGGTTCGCGTGAAGCAGGGCGACCGCAAGCCGAGTACGCGGATGGTGGTGGTGGCGAAGTAGGCCGGGTTTTTCCTGGAGTGCGGGCTCGCGACCGCGGTACGCTCTCATGCTCTCCCGTTGCCCCTACAGCTCCCGCGACCGCTTGGAGTCCCGCATGAATCGTCACGTCGCCCAGACGCTGCACGCACTTGTCGTCTGTTGGATCCTCGGGACGTCGGCAACGACTGACGCCAGTGCGCAGTTCCTGCGGCAGGGCGCGAAAGTCGTGGGATCCGGCGCGGTGGGCAGCGCGTTCCAGGGCGTGTCGAACGCGGTGTCGGCCGACGGGAACACGGTGATCACGACGGGCTTCGGCGACGCTTCCCTTGCCGGCGCCGCGTGGGTGTTCACGCGCAGCGCCGGCGAGTGGAGCCAGCAGGGCGCCAAGCTCGTGGGCTCGGGCGCGGTGGGTGCAGCGCGTCAGGGCGTGTGCGTGCGGCTGTCGGCCGACGGCAACACGGCGGTCGTGGGCGGGCCGTTCGATGCGGCCGGCAACGGTGCGGCGTGGGTGTTCGTGCGCAACGCGGGCGTATGGAGCCAGCAGGGCGGCAAGCTCGTGGGCTCGGGCGCGGTGGGCTCCAACGTGCAACAGGGCACTGCGGTGGCGATCTCGGGCGATGGCAACACGAACATGATCGGCGGGCTGAGAGACAACGCGCTCGCGGGCGCGGCCTGGGTGTTCACGCGCGCGGGCACCGTGTGGACGCAGCAGGGCGCCAAGCTCGTGGGCAGCGGCGCGACGGGCGCGGCGCAGCAGGGGATCACGTTGGCGCTGTCGTTCGATGGCAACACGGCCGCGATCGGTGGCAGCCGCGACAATACGGACGCGGGCGCGGTGTGGGTGTTCACGCGCTCAGGCAGCACGTGGAGTCAGCAGGGAGCCAAGCTCGTCGGCTCGGGCGCGGTGGGCGCGGCGCGGCAGGGGTACTCGGTGGCGCTCTCCTCGGATGGCAACACGTTGATCACGGGTGCGCGCGCCGACAACGCGAACGCCGGCGCCGCATGGGTCTTCACGCGGAGCGCGGGCGTGTGGAGCCAGCAAGGGCCGAAGCTCGTGGGCACGGGTGCGACGGGCAGCGCGTTGCAGGGGATCTCGGTGTCGCTGTCGGGCGACGGCAATCTGGCCGCGGTGGGTGGCCCCGCGGACAACACGAGCGCCGGTGCGACGTGGGTGTATGCACGCAGCGCGGGCGTCTGGAGCCAGCAGGGCGGCAAGTTGAACGAGCCGGGTTCGATCGGGAACGCGGCGCAGGGCAGCTCGGTGTCGCTCGCGGCGAACGGCCTGTCGCTCATGACCGGCGGCTCGGACGACAACGCGGGCGCGGGCGCGATATGGGGCTGGGTGGCAGCTGCTTTGGATGCGCCTTCGGTCGGCGACGGGGCCATGCGCGATGGCCTGATGCTGGCGCAAGCCCACCCCAACCCCACGCGCGGCGCGTCGCGGATCCGGTTCGCGATGGCGCACGGCGGCCACGCGTCGCTGCGGGTGTTCGATGTGTCGGGGCGCGAGGTGCGACGGCTGGTGGATGGAGTGCTTGATGCGGGCTCGCACGAGGCGGCGTTCGATTCGCGCGGGCTGGCGGGTGGGCTGTACTTCTATCGGCTCGAAGCGGGCGGGGTGGTGCGGACGCGGAGGTTAGTCGTCGAGCATTAGGCGCTCCGGCGGCCAACGCTTGTGACGCACGTCGCCGAACATGCGACGAACTGCATCGACCGCGGCGAAGGCGCTGTCGAAGTCACCGATGCACTCGCAGCCTTGGCCGGGGGTGTGGCCGAACAACGCCCAGCGGACCGAGGCGCGCTGTTCCGGCTGCAGGTCCTCCAGGCTCTCGAGTGACTCGATGACCCCGCTCTCATCGGGCGGCGACAGCGGGGCGATCTCCACGGTGTCGAACAGCGGCCCGCCGTCGAGGCGCGCGCGGGGCGGAAGTTCGAGGATCACTCGCCCCGTGATCGAGTTGGCAAATTCGCGAGCGGATCGAGTGAGGGCGAGATCTCTCGACTCGAGGCTCGCCTCGTCCTCGGCCCGCGTCGCGTCGATCAGGGATCTGAGCTCGATCGCTGCAATGAGCCGCTGCTTGATGATCCCGATGCTCGAGCGCAGCCGCGCGATGTCGCCGTCCGCGGCGCGGAGACCTGGCATGGCTGGCCGGAGCATTTCGCGAAGCCCGTCGTAGGACTCGACGACGAGCTGCACGTCGACGAACAGGTCGTGGGCCAGTCCAGGGTTGGCGGCCAGGACTTCGGCAAGGATGCTGGATCGCAACCGATGCGAGCTCATACGAACAGCCTGGCCTGGAGTGGCGCGGGCGAGCAAGGCCCGACTTCCTAGGAATTCTCATCCGCTCCGGAACGGATGAACGGACTCAAGCCTCGCTG
>CADEFY010000375.1 GCA_902826705.1 uncultured bacterium | reverse complement strand
GAAGCGCCGACCGCAATGGAACGGGAAGAAGCCGGGTCTAAACACGTGCGGGCATTGCGGCGCGCCGCGCCAGCCGCACCGCATCTGTCCCTCCTGTGGGTACTACGGCAACGAGGAGATCGTCGCGCCGCGCGAGGAGTAGCGGCCGACCGACGATCACATGCCCTCGATCCCACGCATCGGGATTGATGCGATGGGAGGCGACTTCGGCCCGCTGCCCGTGGCCGAAGGCGCGCGGCTCGCGTTCCGCGAGTGGCGCGACCGCTTCCACCTCACACTGGTCGGCGACGAGGCCGAGATCCGCCAGGCGCTCACACGCGCCCATGCGGACGACCTCGGCATCGAGGTCGTGCATGCGCCCGGCCGTGTCGAGATGGGCGAGAAGGCGGCCGCGGTCGCACGCCGCCGCGACACCTCGCTCGGCGTGCTGACGCAGCTGCACAAGGACCGCAAGGTCGATGCCATCTTCAGCGCCGGCAACACGGGCGCCGTGGTGGCCACCGCGCTGCTCGGTCTGGGCCGGCTCGAGGGCGTCTCGCGCCCCGCCCTGGCGGCGCTCTTCCCCAACCGCGGCAGTGGCACCATCGTGCTCGACGTGGGCGCCAACGCCGACGTCAAGCCGCAGTACTTGGTGCAGTTCGCCCACATGGGAGCGTGCTACGCTCGCTATCTGCTCGGCCGTGAGACGCCCCGCGTGGGGCTGCTGTCGATCGGCGAGGAGGAGAGCAAGGGCAACGCGCTGGTGCAGGAGGCACTGCCGCTGCTCAAGCAGGCCCGGCACCTCGAGTTCGGCGGCAACGCCGAGGGACGCGACATCTTCAAGGGCACGTTCGACGTGATCGTCACGGATGGATTCACCGGCAACGTGGTGCTGAAGACCGCCGAGGGCGTGGCCACGTTCCTCGGGAACTCGGTGCGCGAGCAGGTGCGCCGCGATCCGCTGGCGCTGTTCGGCGCGATGTTCCTGCGCCCGGCGCTGCAGCGGCTGCGCGCCAGGCTCGACTGGCAGGAATACGGCGCCGCGCCCCTCCTGGGCGTGGACGGCGTGTGCTTCATCGGTCACGGCTCGAGCCGCGCGCGGGCGTTCCGCAGCGCCATCGGCACGCTCACGACGTTCGTCGAGAAGCGTGTCAACGAGCACATCCGTGAGGAGATCCAGGCGGACCATGTCACCGCAGCCTGACGTCATCCGCGGCACCTCCATCGCCGGCACCGGGCGCTACGTGCCCGAGCGGGTGATGACCAATCACGACCTCGCCCAGATCGTCGAGACCTCCGACGAGTGGATCGTCGAGCGCACCGGCATCCGCCAGCGCCACATCGCCGCGCCCGACCAGGCCAGCTCCGATCTGGCGCTGATCGCCTGCCAGCGGGCGCTCGCCATGGCCGGGCTCGAGCCCGGTCAGGTCGACCACATCGTGCTCGCCACCACCACGCCCGACCGGATCCTGCCGTCGTGTGCGTGCACGCTGCAGCAGAAGCTCGGCGCGACGCGCGCCGCCGCCTACGACATGTTCGCGGCCTGCACCGGTTTCGTCTACGGGCTGGGTCTCGCGCGCGGCCTGATCGGCGCGGGTGTCGCCGACACCGTGCTCGTGGTGGGTGTCGAGACGCTGTCGCGCATCGTCGACTACACCGACCGCAACACGTGCGTGCTGTTCGGCGACGGCGCTGGCGCCGCGGTCCTGCGCCCGGCCGCGCCGGGCGAGGGGCTGCACGCGATCGACATGCACAGCGACGGCGAACTGGGCGAGGTGCTCGAGGTGCCCTCGGGCATCTCGCGCAATCCCGCCACGACCGCCACGGTGGCGGGCCGCGAGCACTTCATCCGCATGCAGGGCAAGAAGCTCTTCCCGTTCGCGGTGCGCAGCATGGTCGAGTCCCTGAGCCTCTGCCTCGAGCGCAGCGGTTGGGCGGCGAACGACCTGGACCTGTTCATCCCGCACCAGGCCAACCTGCGCATCATCGACGGCGTCCGCGAGCGGCTCGCGCTCGACCCGGCGAAGTGCGTGGTGAACATCGACCGCTACGGCAACACGTCCTCGGCGTCGATCCCGATCGCGCTCGACGAGGCGGTCCGCGCAGGCCGACTGCAGCCCGGTCACAAGCTGGGCCTCGCCGCGTTCGGCGGTGGCGCCACGTGGGGCGCGGCCACCATGACCTGGACGCTGCCGGCGCCGGCCGCGATGCGCGAAGCCGAGCCGGCCGCCGCGCGCGAGGTGACCACGTGACGCTCGCGTTCCTCTTCCCCGGCCAGGGCGCCCAGCAGGTGGGCATGGGCCGCGCGCTCGCCGAGGCGTCACCGGCGGCGGCCGAGGTGTTCGCGACCGCGGACCGCGTGCTCGGGCGCTCGCTGCGCCAGATCTGCTGGGAGGGTCCGGCCGAGGAACTCAAGAAGTCGGTCAACACCCAGCCCGCGCTGCTCACGCACAGCGTGGCCGCGCTGCGCCAGCTCGAGGCCGCCGGGCTCGAGCCCGCGTTCGTCGCGGGCCACAGCCTGGGCGAGTACTCGGCCTGCGTCGCAGCCGGTGCACTGACGTTCGAGGACGCGCTGCGCGTGACGCAGCGCCGCGGCGAGCTCATGTACCAGGCGGGCCTCGACCGCCCCGGTGCCATGGCGGCGGTGCTCGGGCTCTCGGCCGCCGACGTGCAGGCCGTGTGCGAGGAGAGCGCCGACGCCG
>CADEFY010000374.1 GCA_902826705.1 uncultured bacterium | reverse complement strand
TCGGCACGTCGACGCGCGTCACCTTCATGGTCAGCTCCTCGCCCACCTCGAACGCGTCGTTCGGACGCTTGAGGTCGTCGAGACCGAGCTGCGAGAGCGGCACGAAACCCTCGATGCCGTCGCCCAGGTCCACGATCGCGCCGCGGTCGAACAGGCGGTTGACGATGCCGTTCAGCTCGAGTCCCGACGGGAAGCGGTCGGCCAGCTCGGGCCACGGATCATCGCTCACCTGCTTCAAGCCGAGCGAGATGCGGCGGTGCTCCTTGTCGATCGACAACACGGCCACCTCGACCGCGTCGCCCTTCTTGAGCACCTCGCTCGGGTGCGCCACGCGCTTGGTCCACGACATGTCCGACACGTGCACCAGACCGTCGATCCCCTCCTCCAGCTCGACGAACGCGCCGAAGTTGGTGAGGTTGCGGACCTTGCCGTTCACGCGCATGCCCGGCGGGTACTTCTGGTCGAGCGTCAGCCACGGATCCGGCTCGACCTGCTTGAGGCCCAGCGAGATCTTCTCGGCCGCCTTGTCCACCTTGAGCACCACGGCCTCGATGACGTCCCCGATGTTGACCACCTTGGACGGGTGGCGCACATGGCGCGTCCAGGACATCTCGGAGACGTGGATCAGTCCCTCGATGCCCTTCTCGAGCTCGATGAACGCGCCGTAGTCCGTGATCGACACGACGCGGCCGTTGATGCGGTCGCCGACCTTGTACTTGTCCTCGACGCCTTCCCACGGATACGCCTCGAGCTGCTTGAGGCCGAGCGAGATGCGCTCCTTCTCCGGGTCGAAGTTGAGCACCTTGACCCGCACCTTGTCACCGATCTTGACCAGCTCGGACGGGTGCGCGACGCGGCCCCACGACATGTCGGTGATGTGCAGCAGTCCGTCGATGCCGCCGAGGTCCACGAACGCACCGAAGTCGGTGATGTTCTTGACCTGTCCCTCGCGGATCTGGTCCTTGGCCAGGTCCTTGAGGATCGTGGACTTCATGCGGTCGCGCTCCTCCTCGAGCACCGCGCGACGCGACACCACGATGTTCCGGCGACGCTTGTTGAGCTTGATGATCTTGACGGACACGTTCTGCCCGAGCAGGGCGTCCACGTTCTGCACCTGCCGCAGGGCGATCTGCGAGCCCGGCAGGAACGCCTCGACCCCATACAGGTCGACGACGACACCGCCCTTGATCTTGCGGATCAGGCGGCCCTCGACGATCTGCCCGTTGTCGTGTGCCTCCTTGACGCGGTCCCAGACACGGACGAAGTCGGCGCGCTGCTTCGAGAGCACGACCAGACCGTCCTGGTTCTCCATCTTCTCGAGGAAGACCTCGAGCACGTCCCCGACCTTCAGGACACTCGGGTCCGGGAACTCGCTGAGCGAGATGATGCCCTCGCTCTTGAAGCCGACGTCGACCAGCACGTCCTTGTCGTCGACGGACAGGATCGTGCCGCGCACGATCTCGCCCTCGCCGATGGAGCGCATCGACTCCTCGTAGGCGCCGAACAGGTCAGCGCGCTGCGCGTCGGTGAGTTCCTCTTCCTCGTCGTAGTTGAGCGGGACCTTGGGAAGGGGCTGCGACCGCTTGGTGGGCGTGAAGCCCGCCGCGGGGTTGGGGTGAGTCTCGGTTGCCTCGAGCATGGGGTTCGGTGACCTCCGTACTATGAAGTATGGGTGCGGGGGTCACCCGCGCCCGGTGTTGCCGATGGGGTCCCGGCGGCCTGGAGCGCCGCGATCTCGCGCATCACCCCGTCGCTGATGCTCTGATAGAGCGAGCGACCGGGTTCGAGACCGGCGTCCGGACCGGCGAGTTCCTGCCACGTGCGAGCCACACCGATGCGCACATGCAGCCGTGCGCGTCGCAGCAGCCACTCGCGTGGCCGGTCACTTCCGGAGATGAAGCAGGGCAGGATGCGCGCGTCGGTGCCCGCCGCGAGCATGCCCACCCCCGGTCGTGCGCGGTGCAGACGGCCGTCGCGCATCCGGCTCCCCTCGGGGAACAGGATCAACGCGTGCCCTGCACGCAGCACGTCCATGGCCCGCGTGAGACCGCTCAGATCCGCCACGCCACGCCGGATGGGGATGGCGTTGAACGCGCGGATGAGCGAGCCGAAGACCGGGTTGCGGAACAGCTCCTCCTTGGCGAGGAAGTGCAGTTCGCGCCCCACGGCCGTGCCCACGAGCGGCGGATCCCAGAACGAGACGTGGTTGGAGGCCACGATCAGCCCGCCCGTCGCCGGGACGTGCGCTCGGCCCTCCACCCTCCAGCCGCTGCAGGCCCCCACGAGACCACCCAGAAGGGACCGCGTGACACTGTAGTGCAGGCTCAGTCGACCTCCAAGTCCGGACTGCCCGGCCGGCGGTCGCCCGCCCCCGTGGGTATCGGCCGGCAAGTCGTTGCCGCCCAACGGGGGATCGGGATCACCGGAGGTCCCCCGCGCCGCCAGAGGGGGGCGGACAGGCGGGATGGGCCTGGATCACGGCCAGCACCCGCTCGACCTGCGCATCCAGCGAGAGCCCCGAGGTGTCCACGTGCATCGCATCGTCGGCCTGCCGGAGCGGGCTGTCGGCGCGCTGCTGATCGCGCGCGTCGCGCCGCTCGAGGTCGGCGCGCACGTCCTCCAGTCGCACCGCGAGGCCGCGTGCGCTGAGTTCGCGCGAGCGGCGCTGTGCGCGCGTCCCGAGGTCGGCATCGAGGTAGATCTTCACCTCCGCATCCGGGAACACCCCCGTGCCGAGGTC
>CADEFY010000373.1 GCA_902826705.1 uncultured bacterium | reverse complement strand
GGTGTGGCCCCGTCCGAGACCGCCCCGTTGCGGCCGGCAGGGTTCCGGGCGGCGACGGCCCTTGCACGGCGTCGCTCCTCCTCGACGGGTGGACCACCCGACTTCGTCCTCGCTCCTTGTTCAAGGGCCGTCGGCGCCCGGAACGCGCACACGCGGAGTTCTCGAACGGAGCCTGGGCTCTCGCAGCCGGGCCGACGCTCGGGTGAGGAGAAGGGGTGGTGCGGAAGGGGGGATTTGAACCCCCACACCCTTGCGGGCGCTAGAACCTGAATCTAGTGCGTCTGCCAGTTCCGCCACTTCCGCACGACTTCGGGCCGGGCATGGTAGTCGCGCTGGGGGAATCGCGTCAACGCGGCTGCGGCAGACGCCCGGCCGAGGCGCCGCGCCGGTCCTCCCGGTCGCGGCGGCTCGGCTCGAGCGCGGTGACGCGCGCGGCGCGGGGCGGTCACTCCAGATCAGCGATACAGCGCCTTGAGCCGGCCCCAGCTCGAGCTCGGCGCAGGGGTCAGGCCGCAGGTGTTGATCGCGCCCGGCGTCGGAGCGCAGCCGTTGCCCGCCGGCAGCACCGTGCCCGTGTAGGGGTTGAGGGAGTCGAAGAGCTGCCAGCCGTGCGGCGCGTCGATCGCCCGGCCCACGCTGCGGTCGGCTGCGGCCTCATGGGCGCGATAGGCGTACGCATCGACGAGCACCGTGTCGCTGGCGGTGATCTGCCAGAGCAGCACGCTGTCGCCCGTGTTGCCGAGTGACAGCCCGAACGCCGGCTGGCCGTTGGCGCGCTCCCAGTCGTAGGACATGCGGCCCGTCACCAGGTGCACGGCGTTCGGCGCGAGCGTGCCGCTCAGCCGATAGCGCGGGATCGAGTCGGAGTCGGTGATCAGGAACGCCGAGAGGTCGAGCGGCGCGGCGCCACGGTGCACGACCTCGACCCACTCGTCGTCGCGCGAGGAGAAGGCGCCCGAGTCATCCCAGTCGCGAGCCGGTGCGGCCAGGATCTCGTTGAGGAACAGCGTCTGCGCGCAGGCCGAGCGCGCCGTGGCCGGCGGATGGAGGAGCACCACGGAGAGCACGAGCAGCAGGGGACGCCAGTGACGCATGGCGGGATCCGATCCCGGGGGCGGTGGAGCGCACGCGGCCGTCGTGACCGCGTCTCGCCACGCGGAGTCATGCATCGCGCGTGCCGTGCATGACGCGTGCTGCGGCAGGCGCCGCAGCGATCGGCCACGTCACCGGCGTGCGCGCGGACGCCGCCGGCGTCGACGCCTCAGCGCCGCCCGTGCTCCGCGAGGAAGCGGCCGATGCGCGCGAGCGCCTCATCGAGGTTGGCCTGCGAGTTGGCGTAGGACAAGCGCAGGAAGCCCTCGCCCTCGGGCCCGAACCCCGTGCCGGGCAGCGTGACCACGCCCGCCTCCTCGAGCAGCCGTTCCGACAGCTCGCCCGCGGTGAACCCCGTCTCGCGGATGTCCGGGAACGCGTAGAACGCGCCCGCTGGCAGTGCGCAGCGCACGCCCGGCAGCGCGTCGAGTCCCGCGACGAAGCGGTCCCGACGCGTGCGGAACTCGCGCATCATGGCCTCGACGTCGGCCTGCGGGCCGTCGAGCGCGGCGAGTCCCGCGCGCTGCACGAAGCTCGCCGTGCACGAGTTGGAGTTGTTCATGAGCGTGGCCACATGCCTGGCGAGCGGCTCGGGCAGGATGCCGAAGCCGAGCCGCCAGCCGGTCATGGCCCACGTCTTGGAGAACCCGTCCACGACCGCCGTGCGCTCGGCCATGCCGGGCAGCGCGGCGATCGAGGGTGCGTCGCCGTCGTACACCATGCGCGAGTAGATCTCATCGGAGAGCACGAGCAGGTCGTGCTTCTCGACCAGCCTCGCAAGTGCGTGCAGGGTGGCCAGCGGCAGCACGCCTCCCGTGGGATTGTGCGGCGAGTTGAGCACGATCATGCGCGTGCGCGCGTTGATCCGCTCGCGCACCGCGGCCAGGTCGAGGTCGAATCCGCGTGCCGGATCGAGCGGCAGCGGCACCACGCGTGCATCGAGGAAGCTGGCGACGGAGCCATAGGTGGGGAATGCCGGCGACGGGATCAGCACCTCGTCGCCGGGCTCGAGCGTGGCGAGCATGGTGAAGAACAGGATCGGCTTGGCGCCAGGCGTGACGATCACGTGCTCACTCGCGCACGGGATGCCGCGCTGCTCGCGCCACACACGCGCGATCGCGGCGCGCAGTTCGGGCAGGCCCGCAGCGGGCCCGTAATGCGTCCAGCCCTCGGCGAGCGCACGATCGGCCGCGGCACGGATGTGCGCCGGCGTGTCGAAGTCGGGCTCGCCGATCCCCAGGTGCACGATGCTGCGGCCCTTGGCCTCGAGCGCCTTGCCGCGCGCGAGCATGTCGAATGACGCGGCGGTGGTCATGCGGCTCATGCGCTGCGCGGATCGCACGGGGTTCCTCGGCTCGGTTCAGGGCCTGTTGCGCTTGGACCACTCCGCCCGCCACTGCGGCCGGACCAGTCGCGTGACGCTGCGCGTGGTGGTGAGTCCGAGTCGCAGCCGGCCGCCCAGCACGGGCGCGCGCAGCTCGATCCGGGTCCGCTCCCCCTCCCCCGTCAGCGACCGCAGCGTGAGCCGGTCGCCGTCGGCCTCGGGCAGGTGCAGCCGCTCGCCGCCGCGCACGCGCCAGAGTGCATGCGAGACGAGCCACGACACCCCGGCCACGGGCCGAGTCTCGGCCTCGGCGGCGAGCGAGCGGCG
>CADEFY010000372.1 GCA_902826705.1 uncultured bacterium | reverse complement strand
GTCGATCTGGCCACGGCCGCGGTCACTCCGTGGAACGCGCAGGCCGACGGCATCGTCCATGGGCTGGCCACTGACGGCACGGTGGTCTACGCCGGGGGAGAGTTCTCGAGTATCGGCGGCCAGTCCCGCAAGCGCCTGGCCGCCCTCGGAACCGCGTCCGCAGTCGCCACGGGCTGGAACCCGAGCGCCGATTCCACCGTCTCGACGCTCGCAGTCGACAACGGCGTGGTGTATGCCGCCGGCTACTTCGGCACCATCGGCAGCACGCCGCGCAGCTTCATCGCCGCGATCGACGCCACGACCGGCCTGCCGACCAGTTGGGATCCGAACGCCAACGCGCGCGTCGGCCGTGTGTTCGTGCATGGCGGCACCGTGTACGCGGGCGGCTTCTTCACCCGCATCGGCGGTGCTCCGCGTGGCCGCGCGGCGGCACTCGACCTCGTGACGGGAGTCGCCACGGCATGGGATCCCTGTGCGAGTGACGGCGTCAACTGTTTCGCGGTCCAGGGCGACACGATCTACGTCGGCGGCGCGTTCTGGAGCATCGGCGGCGTGCTCCGTGATCGGCTGGCGAAGCTCGATGCCTCCACCGGCATCCCCACCGCCTGGGACCCCGGCGCCAACAACGTGGTCCGTGCGTTGGCGAAGGACGCGGGCACCGTGTACGCGGGCGGCGACTTCACCGTCGCGGGAGGCGCGGCGCGCAGTCGCATCGCCGCCTTGGACACCACCTCGGGCACCGCCACCGCGTGGAACCCGGGCGCGAACAACTCGATCAACGCACTCGCGCTGGGCACTGGCGTGCTCTATGCGGGCGGGACGTTCACCAGCATCGGCGGCTCGCCGCGCAATCGCATCGCCGCGGTCGATGTCGCGACCGGCTCCGCCACCGCGTGGGACCCCAACTCCAACAGCATCGTCAACGCGCTCGTGGTGGGCAGCGGCGCGGTGTACGCCGGCGGCGTGTTCACGAACATCGGCGGGGCGGCTCGCAACTTCATCGCCGCGCTCGACCCGGCGACCGGGACGGCCACGACCTGGGATGCCATCGCCAACAACCAGATCCTGAGCCTGGCCCACGATTCCGGCACCTTGTATGCGGCCGGGGCGTTCACGAGCATCGGCGGTGTCGCGCGCAGTCGCATCGCTGCGCTCGACGGCACGACCGGTGCGGCGACCGCGTGGGATCCGGGCGCGAGCAGCGTGGTCTACTCGTTGGCCGTGCACGCCGGCACGGTGTACGCGGGCGGGCTGTTCACCTCGATCGCGGGCGTCGCGCGCAATCGACTGGCCGCGATCGATGCCGCGACCGCCGCCGCCACCGACTGGGATCCCGACGCGGGCAATGCCTCCTTCGCGCTCGCCGTGAGCGGCGATCGCATCCATGTCGGAGGGGCGTTCAACACGATGGGCGGCCTGGTGCGCCGCAACATCGCCGCGTTCGAGCTCGACCAGGTGCTGGACGTGCCCGGCGCGGCGACCCCGGTCCGGTCGCTGACGCTGGCCGCCTGGCCCAACCCGGCGAGCCACCAGTGCGCGCTGGAGTTCGCGCTCCCCTCGGCCGGGCGCGCGAGCGTCGAGGTGTTCGACGTGCGCGGCCGGCGGGTGCGGTCGCTCGCACGAGGCCCCCTCGCTGCGGGCTCACACCGATTCGTGTGGGACGGTCGGGATGGCGCAGGCACCACCGTGGGCGCCGGCCTCTACCTGCTGCGTGTCACGACCGATGCGGGTGAGGCGTCGAGGCGGGTGACGTGGGTGGGAGCCGACTGACTGCGCCTGTCCGGAGCAGAGGGGGAGCGAGGCGTTCCGAGCGCTGCCCGGTCTGCGCCTCTCACCGGCCCGGCGCACGCTCCAGTACGGAGAGCGACGAGCCGAGGATCAGATCTGACCGCCGTCCGGGTGGCCGGGCCAGTCGTTCATCCGTCAGGCCCTGCCATCGCACATAGCGCTGCACGGGCACGGGGATCCCCGGCGCCCGCCACTCGTCCACACGCATCACGCGGCCTCCACGTTCCGTGCGTGTGGAGACCGAGAGTCGGCACTCGAAGGTGCCCGCGGGCACTCTGATGCGCCGGAGCGCCGGTCCGTCGGCGCGCGCTGCGCCATGCACGCGCAAGGGCAGCGCGCGCCATTCCGAGCGCGGGGGCGACCCGTCGCGCTTCGACTCGAAGCGCCCCTGGCCGCCCGCCGTGTCGGCCAGCACGCAGGTGAGGCGCTCCTCGCGCATCCCCGTGGGCGTGGGTTCGTGGGTCACGAGCACCCAGGTGTCGCCCAACTGCGGAGTGCGGGCCTCGTGCCCTCCGCAGCCGGCATTCCCGAACGCGCAGAGCGCGGCGATGCATGCCACCCATGGGATGCCGGTCGTGGACTTCACTTCTCGCTCCAGCGATGATCCAGCCCGATCACCACGCCGTCGCGAGCGAGCGCCGACAGGAAGAGTCCGGTGTCCACGCCGCGATCGTGGATCGCCCAGCGATACGCCTCGAGGATGCTGCCCGAGCCGGACGTCTCGCCGAGCGTCCACTCACGTGAGACGAGCATCCCCGGTCCGATCGCGGACTCGAGCTGCACGAGCGGGCCGCCTGTCGGCAGCCGCGGCAGCGCCAGCCCATCCACGGCCGGGGCGCCGGTGCCCCATGTGCGGCTCACCTGCACGTGCAACGCGCGACCGCCCTGCAGGTCCGCCACGACGCGGCCGCCGTCGGGTCCGGTCCACTCCCAGCCCCCGCGCCAGACGCCGGGC